>JAJFFE010000246.1 GCA_021776775.1 Planctomycetota bacterium
GTTTTCCTGGGGAGTGTTCGCTCGAGTCTGCTACGAAGTCCGAACACCCTGGTTATTGTCAGTCGCCCCCATTCCAAGGAGGCTTTCGTCAGCTACGGAACGGGCGCAGACAGACGCAGGGTCAGCGACCCTGCGTCCGGTTTCTCGCGAGTTTAGCCGCCCTTTCCGGAGGGCAACTTCGACACGAGTCGTAGCGAAACGGAGAGGCCTTCAAGCTGGTAGTGCGGGCGAAGGTAGAACTTGGATGAGTAGTACCCGGGGTTACCCTCGATCTCCTCTACGACGACTTCTGCGGCCGCGAGCGGCTTCTTCGCCTTGGTTTCCTCCGAAGAATGATCGGGGTCCCCGTCGACGTAGTTCAAGATCCAATCTTGAAGCCACCGCTCCATGTCTCCACGCTCTTTGAACGAGCCGATCTTGTCTCGCACGATGCACTTCAGATAGTGCGCGAAACGACAGGTCGAGAAGAGGTACGGTAGGCGCGCCGCGAGATTTGCGTTCGCCGTGGCGTCAGGATCGTCGTACTCGGCGGGGCTCTGAAGCGATTGAGCGCCGATGAACGCCGCAAAATCGGAGTTCTTCTTGTGGACGAGCGGCATGAAGCCGTTCTTCGCCAACTCCGCCTCTCGGCGATCCGAAATGGCGATCTCCGTCGGACACTTCATGTCGACTCCGCCATCGTCCGTTGGGAACGTATGACACGGGAGGTTTTCGACGGCGCCGCCCGACTCGATTCCCCGGATTCGCGAGCACCAACCGTACTGCTTGAATGCGCGGTTGATGTTGACCGCCATCGCGTAGGCAGCGTTTGACCACGCGTACTTGCTGTGGTCTGCGTCCTCGGTCTCCTCCTCGAAGTTGAACCCGTCGACGGGGTCGGTCGCGGCGCCGTATGGCAGCCGAGACAGGAATCGAGGCATTGCCAGTCCGATGTACCGGGCGTCTTCTGATTCCCGTAGGGATCGCCACGCCGCGTACTCCGGCGTTTGGAAGATCTTCGTCAAGTCCCTCGGATTGGCGAGCTCTTGCCACGAATCCATCTGCATCGAACCCGGATCCGCACCCGCGATGAACGGCGCATGGATCGCAGACGAGATTTGAGCCATCTCACCGAGCAGTTCGACGTCAGGCGGACTATGATCGAAGTGGTAATCACCGACGAGGCAGCCATACGGCTCGCCACCGAACTGCCCGTACTCCTCTTCGTACAGTTTCTTGAAAATGGGACTCTGATCCCAAGCTGTCCCTTTGAACTTCTTGAGATTCTTACCGAGGTCCTTCTTCGAGATGTTCATCACTTTGATCTTGAGCTGTTCGTCAGTCTCAGTGTTGTTGACCAAGTGATGCAAGCCGCGCCAGCTGCCCTCGAGCTGCTGGAAATCGGCTTGGTGAAGGATCGCGTTGACCTGTTCCGTCATCTTGTGGTCGATCTCAGCAATCATCGCCTCGATCGACTTGACGGCGTCGTCGGATATCAGCGCGGTGTTCTTCAGGGCGACCTCAGCAAGCGTCTGAACGGCGCTCTCGACAGCCTGCTTGGCCTTATCGCTCTTTGGTTTGAATTCTTGCTTCAGGAGCGAGCCAAACTCGCTCATCTCCATGGCGGCTTCGCCGCCCTGCGCTGCTTCTTGTTGCGGTTCGTTCATTGAGCCCACTCCTGATCACTCGGCGTCGGGGGAATCTGGCGAATCGGGATTCGCGGACGATCCCAACGCCTGCAAGAGCGTCGGGTCATTCATGACCTTGGAGATCAACTCCTCGGCTCCGCCCTTACCGTCCATGTACGTCATCAAGTTTGCCAACTGCGTCCGAGCTTCGAGAAGCTCCTTCAGGCCGTCGACCTTGCGCGCAACCGCGGCGGGTGAGAAGTCGTCCATGCTCTCGAACGTGATGTCCACGTTGAGACTGCCGTCGCCGGTCAACTTGTTCGGCACCTGGAAAGCGACTCGAGGCTTCATCGACTTGAGCCGCTCGTCGAAGTTGTCGACGTCGATCTCGAGCATCTTTCGATCAGCGACAGCGGGAAGCGCTTCCTCCGGCTTGCCGGACAAGTCGGCCATGACTCCCATGACAAACGGGAGCTGAACTTTCTTCTCTGCCCCATAGACCTCGACGTCGTATTCGATTTGCACTCGAGGCGCTCGGTTGCGAGCTATGAATTTTTGAGCACTTTGCTTGGCCAAGAGACCACCCTCCAATATTTAACGCCACCGTTGGCGTGCACGACATTCGAGCCAGGAGCAGGCGAGCTGAATCGGTTCAACTCAATTCTCAATTGGCTCGGAATCTAAGCCTGTACAACCGTATTCGCACGGCACCGCAACAGGTGGGCTCCGCACGTCGGAACAGCACGACGGCCATTCGCGACAGAACTGGAAATCCTAAGACGTCAAGGAGTTCCATTTGAAGCTCAACTACTGTTCGGTGTCAAGGCCCCCAATCGTCTCTATTTCCGACATACCTCCCGGTGCCAAATCCTGCAGTAGTTCAACAAAGGACTTGTCGACCAATCTCTTCGCCCGCTTCAGAAGCAGAGGCAAGGGGCTGGACGGTTCATTCTTATGATAGAAGTCGCAAATGCGATCCAGCGCGCGGAGCACATCTTCGCGTGTTCTGATTTCGCCGGGCGCCGCAGGAGCCGCCTGCGCGGCGACGCCCGCACCAGCCGCGAGGTCCGGGGACGGGGCTCCGACATCCGGTGCACCGCCCACTCCTCGCCGGGTGAGCTGCTCGCCAAGCACGACCTGAACTTCTGACAATTGCTTCTTCAAAGGCGATAGATCCGGAGTCAGTCCGACTCCCACCCGGCCCGCCAATTCCGAATCCATGGTGTCAATCGCAGCGATTGCGGTAGTGACGGAATCCGCGTTGGCCTGCAACTCTTCGATAGGAACATCCAAGAACGCCCCGTCAATCAGTGCCGGGGACGGCGGATCATCCGCCCCGGAGTGCGGAGCTTGGCCGTTTGCCACCTGGATGTGTCGCAGCGAAAATTCTCCGACCCCGCGGATCGAGACGAGCGTCGCATCCCGGACCGCTTTCAGCATCCCGTCCGGATCGCAAAGTCCGAGCATTGCGTTGAAACGCATCGTGGGATCGTCGCCGTCGTCTCGATCGAGCTCGGGGTGAACGGATTCCCAGTGGGTATCCAGAACCACCCGAAGCGCGTTCATTACGCCTCCGACGGCAGAGATCCCGTCCAAGGCGGTATCGGCCGCGGCCAAACAAACCAGTGGTCGCACGTCGCGAGTGCGAGCCAGAATCTCTTTGGCGCACTCGCGGACAGCCTTCCAATCGGGGTCGACGGCAGGAATGACGTTGTCGCCGAACTCCTGCTCAGGTTTTCCTTTGCTCGACTCGACCATACGCTGAAAGGCGGGGTCGTACTCTAGATCAGGCCCACTGGGCTGCTCATCAGAAACAGGCTGCATTAGTTGGTCGACATCGATACTCGGCATGGCGAAGCTCCCAGTCTCCGATCGAGGTCCCCGACAGAACCTCCCGCGGTTCGGCCTGCGCTCTTCGCGCCCTGTGGATGAGTGGGACGTCGGTGATCATAGTCCGAAGCCCTGCACGCGACCACTGTCCGCGATGATGGCGCCAGAGAGATCCGCTCGTTTCGGGAGTGCGGTGCGATTCGCCACTTTCGAAACGCCGGGCTGCCGTCCGGTTCGCTCCGGCCTTAGATCTGTACAAGTCGCCAGGAAACCTGATATGTACAACGAGCCCGTAGCGAAGGAGACTGGACCAGTGCATACGCGTTACCGGGGTCGACCACGAATGTTGGTTAGCCGCGATGTCTTACTGGCAGCCGTCGCCACGGGGCTGTCACTCTTCGCGTTCGGATGTCGCGGCGTCGACAATCGCGCCGAGACCGCGTACTTGGAGCGCAACTATGCGGAATCCATCGAGAGGTTCCACGAGCGTTCCGATAACGAGGTTATGGGGTTTGCGCTGTCCAACCTCGAACTGGCGAGCGTCTGCCTCGAAGACCGACGGTTTCGCGAGGCCGAGCAAGCCCTCTCGCTCGCAGCCCGCGTGAGCGACGACCTCCCCGGCGACCTTCCCGAGGAGGTTTCCGCCGCAAAGCGACGGCAAGCGGGGTTCCTTTACGTTGGAGCACCCCATGAGCGCGTGCTCAATGCACTCTATCGCTGCTTGACGGCGTTGATGCGTCGAGATCCGATCACGGCCAGGCTCGCGCTGCAGCCCTTGGGTTCTATCTTGGACCAGTCCGGAGTTGCTCGGTCGGAGTTTCCGCTGGGTAGTATCCTGCTCGGTCTCGCGGCGTCGAGCGCTGGAGACGATGTTTCCGCGGCCGCGGCGCTCGCAGAACTGGAAACCGACGAGCCACTGCGCCAGATGATCCGTAATGCGAACGTTGTGGTTTGGATCGACACGAACTTCGGGCCGGCCAAGAGAATTGGAGAAGGGGGTACTCCGCCGACGTACGTTACGCGCGAATCGTTGGCCACTCGCCTTTCCGTCGAAATCGACGGCCAGCGGGCCCTCCCTCCGACCGAGTGGGTCAATGTCAGTCAACTCGCTCAGAGGATGAATCGTAGGCGAGACAGTACCGACGCAGATGCCGGAGACGAACTTGTGGGCGGGTTCATCAATTTGATCAACCGATCACTCCAGCTCTTCACCGTTTGGGCGCAGGCGCCTCAGGAAACGCGGCAATGGTCGCTGTTGCCCGGACAGGTGCAACTCTGGATGGGTCGCTTGGACCCAGGAGTTCACGAGATCTTGGTTCGCGCTCGTTCTCGCCAAGGCGTCGATCTCGGAGCCGACCACCGCGTCCACCGATTCACTGCCGACTCGAACCTGACAGTCATCTACTTGCGATTCTCGCCACGCTCGAAGACTCAGCGTCTCCCAGAAACGGTCGAGTAGGCTCACTCACGAAGCGAAGACATCAGCCCCCCGCTGGTTTGATCGCCTCGGGTTCGTCTCCGATGCTCCCGGATTCCGGAGCGGCCGGCGGCTTCGGGGTTAGCTCTTCGATCGATTTGAACATTCCGTCGCGAATGTGACCGCCCACGGTGAAGACGCGGCGATCTCCCTTGATGCGACCGTAATACTTCGGTGCGTCGCCCTCCTCGGACACCAGCCCGCCAAACTCCAGAACAAGCGTGCGTTCGTCCGAGAACTCGACCTGCACCGTACGATCGGGAGCGCTCAACCCCGCCGCCGCGGCTGTATCGGGATCGACGAAGTCGGTCGCCCAAACGTTTCTGAAACGGCCGACGAGGGACTTGACGGTCGTCGAGTCTGGTTCGAACTCGCTCGGCGCCGTGACCAAGTACTCACGGTCCGGCGTCGGCGGCGGCCCGGCTGAATCGCTAGGATCCGAGCTCTCACGCTTAACGCTTGGCTTCGCCTCGACCACAATTGACGCTGCACCGATCGTCATCGTGACGCTTTCGACTTCCGATCCCTCCGTTGCCGCAAAAATCTTCTTGTCCAACCAGGAGTCGGGCTTCTCACGGCCAGAGTACAGCCCAGCGTCGAACAACAGATTCGGGCTCACTTCGTAGACAGTGTCGCCGCCACCCACTCGAATGAAGCAGCGTTGGGGCAAGCCCTGCCCCCCGCCACTCGACTTCCCGACTGTCAGACTCACGGGCAGCGGAGCCCCGGATCCTTCCAATGTGACAGTTGTCCCCGTCGCATCGTCGAGATCGAAAAGAGCGTGACTCGACTTGTTCTCGGCACGAATCTCCGGTCGAGAAATCCGACGGACGGTATCCAAGAGTCGATCAAGCCCTTCGGCGGAAGCAGGATATTGCCAACGGTCGTCGACCACCCAGCCCGAATCGTTCTTGACCAGCCGTACCGAAACCCCGCCTTTGGAAATGGTCACGCCGGTCACCTCGGACGAGTTGATCTTCGCAAAGACGTCGAGCGCGGCCGGAGAACTGCTTCGATTCGTATAGTCGGTGTCTTGCGTCAAGAACCATACGCCGGCCAGCGCCGCTGCCAAGAGCACCAGAATCAACATGCTCTTCCCGTTCATGCGTTCTCCTTCTGGTTCTCTCGCAGGTAGTTTTCTTCGTATGCGTAAGCAACGGTCCGTCGAATCAGGTACCGCGCACCGCCGAACAACAAGACGAGTACTGGCACGCCGAGAATGTTCCCCCACTTTGCAAAGCTTCGTTCGAACGGTTTTGATTCGGCGAGCAAGCGCGACTTCTGTCCCTTCGCTCGAATGTTGACCAAGTCGCCGCCGAGCGACAGCGTCTCGAAGCAGTTCATCAAGAAGCTGAACGAAATCTGATTCGATCGAACTTGAAGCTGAGAGATCTTCGCAAAGTCACACGACGCCATGACCACAACGCGTCCGGGCTTGCTATCGATCGCGGGAATGAGTGGCTTTTCGGCGGGCGCCTCTCCTTCCTCGGGAGGATCAGACGCTTCAAACTCTGGGATGGGACTCCCGACTTCGAAACTGAACGGCAGCGCGCCCTCCAGGAAATAGGCGAGGTCAAAGGACTGTTTCGGAACCTCCGAGGTTGGTTCGAACATCTCCCTCGCCCACTGCACGGTGAACGGGCTCGACCACGAATCGTCCCCACTCTTCGCCAGCGTTGTCAGCGTCAACCCAGCAGACTCGACCGTTGCCGGATCGTGGGTCAGAGCGACTGCGAACCCAAACACGATACGACCGATGCCGAGCGTGAGGGGTGACGACTGATCGACGTTCGTACCGTTGGCGGCCGGAGCGAGCGGAAACGGACGCTCCTGTGGCACTTGACCAAAAGCCGTGTTCACGAGCTGCTGCAACCCGCCACATTCCGCGGACGAAACAACTTCGCGGCCGAGAGACACGCCCCACTTGGCAAAGAGCCTGTCGACGGAAGGAGTCAGTTGTTGGATCGTGTACTGCTCCGTGTTTCCGGAGAACCGGGAAACCATGAAGATCGTCGACCCCCCTTCCGCTACGAATCGATCGATCTCGTACAGCTGACGCTCGGAGAGCGCGTCCG
The DNA here is from genome assembly GCA_021776775.1 of Planctomycetota bacterium. Lineage (GTDB taxonomy): Bacteria > Planctomycetota > UBA8108 > UBA1146 > JAJFFE01 > JAJFFE01. The sequence continues at coordinate 6,990 of JAJFFE010000246.1, forward strand.
GTTGAGCCACGATCAAAAGATCCGCATCCGACGGGATCAGTGTCTCTTCCGAAGTGAGAGTCACCGGCACAATGTCGAAGAGCGCCTGCATGTCTTTGCTATCGAGTACCGGTTGGTACGGACTGATCTTCGTGGGCGGCGCCCCCGGCATCCCTCCGCGACTTGGAACTTCGATAACGTCGGAAGGCCGTCCGTGAAAGAACGCGACCTTCGGCTTGTCCTGGATCGTCAACTTGACCAAGCGGCTGGCGAGTTCGTACTCCAACCCATCCAAGGTTTGATGAATCGGAATCGTCTCGGCCGGACGATCTCCGTACGTGATGCGGATCCCCGAATAGAAGAAACGCTCTTCGATCTTGTCTTGCTCGTAACTTCGTCCGCGAACTTCCGGAATCCCGAACTGCTCGCTGAACTCGTACTTCTTGCGATCCTTGAGCGGCAGTTTCGAGGGGTCGAACTGCGCGAAGGGATTGGGGGGCGGCACGTCTTCCTCGTCACCCTTCTCCTCGACGATCCTGATCTGTTCGTCGATCCACTCGCGCGGATCGTTGACTTCGATCTTGATCTGACCACCGGCCAACCGCTCGAACTCCTTCAGGTAGTCACTGGTGTCGCGACGGATGTTGTGGAAGCCAGTCGGGACTTCTTCCGAAACCCAGTACTGAATCGTCACCCGGTCCGTGAGTTGACCCAATATTCGCCGCGTCTCGTCCGAAACCGTGTATAGCCCGGACTCCGTCAAGTCCAAGCGAACGTCGATCCTTCCGACGAACGCCACTAACAACGCGATCACGGCAAAGAGAACGATCGAGAAGCCAACCGCACGCGTGTAGTACGTTTTTGCGTTCATAACTTCTTCCCCTCAATACCGTCGGCCTTGAACGAAGACGACGTTCAAGACGAGAAAGAAAATCATTCCCCCAACGAAGTACGAAAGATCGCTGAGTGCGAGCACACCTTGCTCGACCGCATCGAAGTGCGACACGATGCCAACGGATTCCATGAAACGACCGAGGTCGGGATAGCTCGTGCTGACATAGGCGGAGGCCACCGGGCCGAGGCCGAGCACGAGAACTGCGCAGGTGATCATGCCGACGAGCAGCGACACGACCTGGTTCTCGGTCAGGCTGGAAATCAACGCACCGAGCGCTATGAACATGCCGCCCATCAGTGCGCTACCGACATAGCCTCCGATGACTGGCCCCCAGTCGGGATCTCCGAACCAACCGATCGTCGCTGGAATTCCCACGCTCAGAAGCAGCGCCAGCAACAAGACAGAGTACGCCGCCAAGAACTTCCCGATCACCAACTCATGCACCCGGTACGGAAGCGTCATGAGAATCTCGGCGGTGCCCACTCTTAGCTCTTCCGACCATAGGCGCATGGTCACGGCCGGAGCAAAAAATAGGAGAGCGATCGGCATGAAGCCGAAGAACCCGCGCATCTCCGCTTGCTCGATGGCGAAGAACGGACTGTGCACGAAGAAGAAGAAGCTCTGCAGGGCGAGCATCGCGGCGATGAAAATGTACGCAATGGGAGTGTTGAAGTAGCTCTTCAGCTCGCGTCGAAAGATGATGAGAATGCGATTCATGACGCCACCTCCTGACGATCACCGGTCAACGCCAAGTAGACCTGCTCGAGAGATCGTTGCGGACGACGGACTTCTTCCACGGTCGCACCGCAGCTCGCGAATTTCGTCGCGACGAGCGACAAGTCAACGCTCCCTTCTCCGCCGGCGAAGCGATAGAGCCAACCGTCGGTCCGCTGCTCGCGATCGAGCAAGCGTCCGAGCCCGACTTCCGAGAGTGCTGGTGCCCCGGTGATATCCGGCCCGTTTGTCACAACTTCCCAAGTCGCCTCTCCGGCGTTCTCCGAAAGCTCGGCGGGCGAGCCGTTCGCGATCAGGCGCCCGTCTCGAATGACCATGATGCGCGTACAGATCGCCGAGATCTCTTGCAGAATGTGCGTCGAGAAGACGACAGCCTTTGTCTGAGCCAAACGAGAGATCAAGCTTCTGATCTCGATGATTTGGTGCGGGTCGAGACCATTGGTCGGCTCATCAAGAATCAGCACTTCGGGATCGTGAAGAATGGCCTGGGCTAACCCAACACGCTGCTTGAATCCTTTGGACAGAGAACCGGTCGGTCGCTTGCGCATGCGGCCGAGATTGAGCTGCTCGAGACTGTCGTCGATTCGTCGGCGAGCGTCCGCCCCCTTCAAGCCACGACTCGCCGCGATGAACTCCAAGTACTCGATCACCTGCATCTCAGGATAGAGCGGCAACGCCTCGGGCAAGTAGCCAATCGATCGCTTGACCTCGAGAGGATTGGCCTCGACGTCATGCCCGCAAACCTGGACTGTTCCTGAGTCACTCGCAATAGAACCGGTGACGATCTTGATCGTCGTACTCTTCCCGGCTCCGTTGGGACCGAGGAATCCGAGGATCTCTCCCCGTCTGACGTCGAACGAGACGTCGTCGACGGCGACGGTGGGTCCGTAAACTTTGCGCAACGACTTTGCGACGACGAGTGAATCGTCGTCGACCGACGGATCCGACATGCGGTTCCCCTTTCGCGCATGGGCAATTGAGTCAGGCGTTAGCCGCACAGCGTTTTGACGATCGCCTCGGGCGCCCACTAATGGACGGGCCCTCGTGCCTGCTCGCGAACAGAGCAGCAAGCACGCTCGATCGAAACGCTAGCTCGCTGCCTGACGGAAGCCTAGAGGCCCGGCCGAAAAATCGTGTCGCGCGAGAGGTCGAGCTTCCGGCGGCCAGCACACCCGGCGAATCTCGAAGTATGAGCAATACGACTGCGTTTCGCCGGGCGCTCTGACCTTGAAATCTCGACCTCTCGCATCAACAGCATTTTTCGGCCACACCTCTAGCTCGATCATTGTGAGTGGGAGGTTGCTGGCCAGCGGTCGGGCATGTCGAGTGCCGGCACACTGGCGTTCAGCAACGGCGACGGTCACGATCCCGGGTTGTGACCGAGCGCACTGAGGGCGGAAGAATAGGTGCCGGGCATCGAGAATTCAAGGGGAGGGACGGGAAGTAGGACCGCAGATCTGTCGACAGCCGTCGTCGCGGCTACGTTCCTGGGGTCGTCTCCGGAGAGGTATTCTCGGCCGGCCAATCGTCGAAGAGAGGAGCAACCTCGTAGAGCAAGACATCCGAGACTTCCACCCACGACTGATCGCGAATCGCCTGAGACAACTCACGAAGCATCGGCGTCATGCGATCGATCCGGGGAACGACGTTCGGATTCAAGTCAGACAGCGCACGAAAACCCGCTTGTGCCGCTTCGACGTCGCCTAGGTATCGAGACAAGCGCTCTAGACTCGCACGCCATTCGCCGCGGGCGAAGGCCAGGCCGAGCAGTTCGGCTTCCGAACGAAACGCCGGAGCCGCGGCACCGAGTTGCCGAAACAATGACTCACGCGACGCGTCGGGCTCGCCGGGTCCGGCTGGAGGTGTGGCAGCGATCTCCACCCTTGGCGAGTCCGTGGCGGCCGTGAACGGGCCGTCTGTCGGAACCGGCTCTCCGTCGACGGATATCGACTCTATTCCCCACCCCTGCCGGCGCATCTCTTCGAGAACCCGCTCGAGTCTCGCCTTTGACGAATCCAACGGTGATCCGTTAACCCAGATCGTCGCGCCCGACAGACTTCCGTCTCGCATGAGACCTCCTTCGCTCCTTCCATGATCGGCCGGAAACGTCGCAAGCTCCCGTACTTCGTGCCGATAAATAGGGACACAGAGAGGACAAGTCCATGCGACTCAAGACCCACGTGGGAATCGCGATTGCACTGGCAACCGTGTGCGCCTGTCAGACCGCGCAACGCTCCCTCGAAGATCCAAGCCGAACCGAATTCAAGGCCGCTCCAGCCCGCGCTCTCGGGCCATACTCTAGCTGGGAGCGGCAAACCGAGGGGCGAATCGGCGAGGACCTCTTCGCGACACCGCTGCCAAGCGGCGGCGGAATCATCTTCGCCTCAAATCGACACAGCGAGTCGTACAAGCTGTACTTCCGCGACTTTCGTGGCAAGCGCATACGCCGCCTGACTCACGGGCCGGGCGATGACGCTTTCCCAGCCGTCTCGCCCGACGAATCACGGATCGCGTTCTCGTCGACCCGACAAGGGCCGTGGCAACTCTACCTTCAAACAGGATTCGAGGATCGTCAGCCCGTCCGGATCGGCGAACCCGGAGTAGAAGCGCGACACCCTGCCTGGTCGCCCGACGGCAAGCAGCTCGCGTACTGCCGACTCTCCCCGGTCAGCCAAGAGTGGGAGATTTGGCTCATCGATCTCGCAACACAAACCCAGAGTCGAGTCACCGAGGGTCTCTTCCCGGTGTTCTCTCCCAACGGCGAGACGCTCGCATTTCAACGGCATCGTCGACGAGACAATCAGTGGTTCTCGATCTGGACCATCCGACTCGACGGGACCCACGAGCACGAAATTGTATCCGGTGACTCCTGGGGTGCGGTGAATCCGTGCTGGTCCCCGGACGGAACGTGGATCATCTTCAACTCGGTCGGTCGAACCGAGTCGGGCTCAGAAAGTGAGACCGGTACCGATCTCTTCACAGTACGTCTCGATGGCACCCAGCTGCGAAGGTTGACGTTCAAACCCGGCCCCGAGTGGAATCCGTTTTGGGGACTCGACTCTCGCGTCTACTTCTCGGCGATCGTCGACGGGCAGAGTGCCCTCTGGAGTATCGAAGCGCCGAAGCACAAGTGATCGGCGCGGCCGGACTCGATCGCGACGCTGTCGGTTCGGCCACAGTCAGCCACCGCCGCTTCTTCGCCCAGAGGAATCAGCCCGTCACCGATATGGAAGAATTCCTCGTCGGCGCCTGCTTTTCATCGGTCCCCTCCTGCGCACGGGCGTGCTCGACGGTTTCTTTCCATAGATCGCGGATGCGTTTCATCATCACGACCCCTTCCGAAACCAACGTCGCATCGGATTTCACGTTGCCCTGAAACAGGCGGCCGAACGTGAACCGATACAGCGACTGGAGGTTCGCAAAGAGTTCTTCACCGATGGAAGGACTTAGTGAACCCATGAGTTCGAGCAGAATCTTCTGGGCGCGCACCAAGTGATCGTTCCGCTTGGCTCGGTCTTCCTCATCCTCCCCCTTCTCGAGTTCGATCAGCGCTCCCTCGGAGAAGCGCACACCACCGTCGAGCAAGAGTAGGAGCAGGTCGTCCTTCGATGCGGTATTGACTTGTACCTCACGATAACGCTGCGTCGGGTGTCGAGTGCTCATTGGCCCCTTGGTTCAGTGAATCGATTCGCAGAAGAGAACTAGCCGAGAGAACTGAGTTGCGCGGAAAGACGCTGCTGGGTCCCCTGTGAGGACTGGATCACCTGTTCCAGCTGCGCGAACTGACGTCGGAGTTGTTCGTCACGCCGCCCGAGCCGTTCCGTCAGCGTCTCGATACGACTCTCGAGGTTGGAGATGACATCGTCGAACCGATCCGCACGGCGTTGCAGCGTTCCTGTCTCGACATCGGTCAGCTGGTCGATGACGTCGATCAGACGAGCCGCGACCCCGGGGTCGTCCGTCAAATCGATTTCGAACCCGGTCAACGTCCCGCCGCCAGTGGCGTCCGCACTACGATTCAAACCGAGATTATTGGCCGCACTCGATCCATTGAGCGTGCTGACTCGAAAGGCGCTGGTGCCGGTCGAGGCGTCGCGCAGAACGAATGAGTTCCCACTCGAGGAGAGTGCAGCGGTGACCGAAGCGCCGGCCGCGGTCGCGGCGTCGTTGATAGCCGCGACGATGTCTTCAGCGTACACCGCGCCGTCTATGTCCACCTCGAAGGTCGATCCGTCACGCAGAGATATCTCAAAGTCTCCGTCCGCAGTATCGAGATCGACGCCGTCCCCGTTATTGAAGTCCGACAGTTTCGTCCGCTCTTCCAGTGGACGGGAAGCCGTGAAGAGCTTCTCGACTCCTTCGGAGTCTTCAGCGAGAGCAGCGTCGAACTCCGACGAGTCGAATGTTAGCCGACCGCCTTGGACTCGAACGCCGATCTCGGACAAGAGGCTCAAGGAATTCTCGACACCACTCAACGGGCGGATCGCACCATTGAAAAGAAGTCGTTCTGTGTTTCTCAACGCGCCGTCACCGAGCAGGAGGCCGCGTTCTTCCGTATCCACGTTGTAGTCGGTCAAATCGTCGATCGATCCGACGATACCGTTGAAGTCCTCCACGAACTTCGCGACACGGTCCTTGAGGTTGTCAAAGCTGCGGTTCACAGTGACGCGAACGGGCTCCACGCTGGTGGTGAGAGCGCTCACCGTCAATCCTTGAATCACATCCTCGTAGGTGTTGCTCGAGGAGCGAAGCATAATCGACTCGCTCGAACTGGACGTTTCCCCGTAAAAGAGAATTCCGTCCCGCGCTTCCGAGGTCCGATTGAAATCTAGGCTGGTCCCTCCGCTGCCACCGACCTGCAGTCGTCCTGCCCGCCCGGACTGGTCACCGATTACGCTGAGTCGATGCCCAGCCGCCGACCCGTCATTCAGGATTGCAGCGGTGACGTTGATGTTCAGCGCGTCGATCGCTTGAAGAACGTCTTGCAGTGTGTCAGTCGCGCCGATCGTGACAACTTCTTCGAACGCACCGTCGATGACGTTGGGAGTACCCGCGTCTGCAGAACCCAACAGATGAAGATCACGCGCCGTCGATCCGCCATCGACTTCGTCTATGCGAAGGGTTCCGAGCCCCGAAGGATCCGTGATCAATAGACCGTTGCCAGCCTCGTTGAATCCGACAAGGACCCCGAGGGACCCCGCTTGCCCCTTGATGTTGGTGATCACGTCACCAATCGTCTCCGAGTTCGACACGTTAACCGTCGCCGTCGCTCCACTGGTCGAAGTAATACGAATCGATCCGAGTGAAACGCCCCGCCCACCGTTGAGAGAACTCAGAAGAGTGTTCTCATGAATGTATCGTGGGTCGACGTCGGTGCCGCTCAAGACGTTTCCGTCTCCGGTACCTAGAATCCCCAAGTCCGCGGCAGCGGTGGATGCGCCCACGTCACCGACGATCAAGTCACCAGAACCTCCGGAGTTGTCCCGAATCCGAAATCCGTTCCCTTGATCATTGAGGTCTGCAGCGACGTTCGCCGGCGACGCATTGATCGCGCGAATGACATCTTGAATGGTTTCCGCGCCGGACAGATCCACCGCGACGCCGCTACCAGAAGCGCGATCCTGAATCGAGATGGATCCAAGGGTCGCAACTCCCGACCCGCCATTCAGCGTCGAAAGAAACATGTCGTCGATTCCGGAGAGAACGGTCGCCCCTGTGACGGAACTGGTGGCGGAGGCTTCGGCGATACCAAGATCCGTCGCAGCCGAACCCGCCCCGATATCGACAATCGTCATCCCACCGGCAGCGCTGCTGATCTCCAGACCGTCGCCGGCCGCGTTGATGCCGACGGAAACGTCCTGGCCGGTGTTGTTGGCGTGCTGCTCGACAGCCGTCTTCAAGTCTTGGACCGTCGAGAGTGCGTCGATGTCAATCGTGATCGGCCCGGCCAGGGCAGTCGCATTGATCTCGATATCATCGCCGGCACCACCACGTGCCCCGAGCCCGTCCATCAGGGTCGCGAGGCGGGTAGACATACCGATCGTCCGGATCGCCCCCCCCTCGATCGTCCCCGCTGCCGACGCGAGAATCCCGAGGTCAGCTGCGGTATCTGTCCCGCCCACTTCTTCGACCACGATATTCCCCGGGCCGCCGACTCCTCCAATGGAAGAATCGGTGAGCACCAGACCGCGACCGGTATTGCTGTGCGTTTCGTCCGCCACACTCGCCGTAATATTGATTCCCGGCGCCTCATTGATCGCCGAGACAACATCGCGGACAGAAACCGCGGCTCCGACATCGATGGTTGCTGTATTTCCATCGCCGTCGGTGATTCGAAACTTACCCCGTGTAACGCCGCTTCCGCCGTTCAACTCGTCGAGTTCAGTCGCAACATCGATGAACCCGCCGTACTCGAGCGATAGCGACCCTGCCCCCACCGACGTCACATCGGAGTTGGCGAATCCGTTCGATGCATACTGACTGGGGCTAGCCAACTGCCCCACGCGGAAGGAATAAACTCCCGGCGGAACACCTGTCGAGGCCGACGCGGCAAGAACAGACTCAGCGGACGATGTCGCCGAAACCGAATTAAAGGTCTCGGGGTCTGCAAGCTTCGAAACACTGCTCTTCAGACTCAATACGCGAGCCGTAATATCCAAGAACGCGGTCTGCCTCTGATTGGCGGTCGCGACTTGATCCTGCAATAGGAAGATCGGCCTCCGCTGAATAGAGAGGAGTTGTTCGATCAACCCAGAGGTGTCGAGACCGGACGCAAGTCCGTCCACCGAGAGCATAGTTAAGACTCCTCTATTACAGCGGCGTGTTACGCACGTTGATCGACGAGAACGCCAGCCATGTTGCTTCGGAACTCTTGGAAGTTCTTCTTCAACTCGGCCACTCGATCGGATGGAATCGACCTAATTACTTCTTCGGACTGAAGATCCACCACCTGAATAACCACTTCGCCGCTCTCATCCGACAGTTGGAACCGGATGCCTGTCGATTTCTCGAAAGCCTTGTTGAGATTTTCACTTAGAGCTTCGAGATCGACCCCGCCGGACGAACCCTTTGCATCGGAGTTCGAGTCCTTTGTCGAGGACTGATCACCCTTCTGGACCCTCGCAATAGCCCGCGTGTCTTCGAGATCTTTCTCGGAACTTGGCGGGGCTGCAATGTCGAGGGGACGGTTCACCTTCAATATCGACTGTGCGGAGTCTGCGACCGTGAGATCGACTCGGCCCGCGCTGTACCCGTCCATTGTATTTCCTTTCGAGCTGTTGGTGCGGAGCCCGAGCGCGAACCCGGACCCCACCGATTACGCCGCTCTTATCCCAACAGCGAAAGCACTGATTGAGAAATCAAGTTGGACTGCGCCAAAACCGAGATCCCCGACTGATAGAGGATCTGATTCTTCGTGAAGTCCGAGGTCTCTTGCGCAAAGTCAAGATCCCGAATGGAAGACTCTGACGCCGCCAAGTTCTCGACTGCGATCGACAACGCGTTGATGTTTCGATCGATGGTCTGAGACTGGAACGCACCGAGGTGCGCCCGACGCTTGGTCACTTCGTCGATGGCGAGATCCACGATGCGCAGTGCATTCCGTGGGTCCGAATCGAGGTCACTTGACCCCCCAGAAACCAACGACGACAGAAAACCACCTACGGTAATGGTTCCGGTACCACCACCCGTCGACAACGAGTTGATGGTTCGTGCACGCGACCCCAGGAACGACGAGTGAATGCTCGAAATCCCGACCTGCTCACGATCTTGAACGCCTTCGTCCTTGTTCAGTTGGAAGGTGAGTCCCGAGTCCGACACGGTGAACGTGTACGCCCCGGCCGCGGTACCGTCGGCCAGCGAGATATTGCCGGTCAAGACGTCGGATACGATCCGAATGTCGTTACCGTCGGCATCGAACGCTGCGCCGTTGATGAAGCCTTGAGCATTCGCACCTGAATCGGTCTGAACTCCGCTGGTCGCGGAGATGTTGGCCGCGCCACCAGCACCGAGAATCAACGTGCCCGTGACAACCTCGACCGATACCGACTCACTCGATCCAAACTCGACGCTGTAGAGAACGCCGCCCGAAGCAAAGACGCCAGTGTCAGACGTGAAGATGTTGACGGCGTCGTCAAACGACGTCACACCGAAGCCACTGGCAATGCTGATATCCTGCGTGCCCTCACTCCCGGTAAGTCGAATGATGGTCGTGCCGCCGCTAGTCGCCGCGAACGACGCACCGCTGAAGAGCGCCGCTTGACTCGCCACCACCGTGACACCAACCGTGTACTGCTGCACTGACGCGCCGTCGAACGCGATGTTCTGGAGGTCGAGGTTGGTGATCGCGCCCGCTTGGCTCGTCACGTTGATCCCAGAAGATCCATCGAGCAGTTTCCGATTCGCAAACTGCGTCGTCTGAGCAATCCGATCGATCGACTTGATGGCGTTGTCGATCGAATCCTGTTCAGCATCAATTTGGGAGTCGTCGTTGCCGCCGGAGTTCAACGCGAAGACGACGGATTCACGAATCTGCACGAGCAGATCGCTCACCTCGTTCATCGCAGCTTCGGCGGTACCTATGAGGTTGGACGCGTGTTGTGAGTTCTCGAGCGCCTGACGCATGGAACCCACCTGGGCTCGTAGCTGTTCAGAAATCACGAGCCCCGAAGGGTCGTCTGCTGCGCTGTTGATCCGCAAGCCAGTCGAGAGACGCTCCAAGTTGCCTTGGAGGTTCCTGTCGTTGGCGCTGAGCGTCCGCAGTGCCGTCAATGCCGGCACATTAGTGTTAATACGAAGTCCCATGAAATCCTCCTTGATTTCAAGCCACCGTCTGTCCTTAGACGGCGCCGACTCTGGCGAGTCAGGCGGGGCTTCTCTGCCTCGAATCTATCTCGAAGCAGCGAAACAAATTGTCCGTGTCAGCTCTTCAGTCCTCGTCCTTCACGTTTCACCGGGTAACTCGATCCAGGGCGTCCAAGATCGATGCAACTCGCCCATCTGGGGCCCTGAGGAAGAGGGCCCCTGTCCTCGCCGCTATCGGTCTCGCCGTCCGAAAAACCTTTGGACCCGAACGTAGAATCCCCTAGCCCCAAGCTTCCCGCATAGTTGGACCAACGCGCCCACGGCCATTCGGCCCCATCGAAAAGAGCGCCGAGACTCCGAAGAATCTCGACGCTCTTTCGATCAGTCGCTGGTCAGACTTACTGAAGCAGCTGGATGACGCCCTGCGGAATGGCGTTCGCCTGAGCGATCACCGACAAGCCCGCCTGGTAGAGGACCTGCGACTTCGCCAACTCCGCGGTCTCCGCTGCGAAGTCTAGATCTCGAATGGTTGACTCGCTCGCGGAGAGGTTCTCGATGTGAACCGAGAGCTCTCGAATCGCGGGCTCGATGTTGTCATTCGAGAACGCACCGAGGAAGGCTCGCATGTCGCTGATCTGATTGATCGCAACGTCGATGATCCGAATAGCGTTCCCCGGGTCGTTGAACATGTCGTTGTCGCCACCGGCGGTGATCGACGACATGAAGCCGAACCGGTCGATACCGCTCGTCGTCGTCACAGCGCGCCCGAGCACGTTCGTGTAGACACTCGGCAAGCCAATCGTCGCTTGATCGGTGACTTCCGCCTGGTCGGACAGCTGGAACAGCAACCCCGAGTTCTTTATCGTGAACGAGAAGGTGCCCGTCCCCGACAATTCCTCGAGCTGCATCTTTCCGGTGAACGAACTCGAAACGACCGATAAGTTGTTCCCTTTCGCCCGCACCGAAACACCGTTCAGAGTCGCATCCACATCGACACCGGAATCGTCAACGAAGGACCCCGTCGTGGCCAGTCCTCCCCCCCCGGACCAACTACCAGGTCCGGTGACGAGCTCCACACGAATCGAAGAGTCCGACCCGAAACTGTCGGAAAAGAGCTGCCCACCCGAAGCGAACACGCCGGTCGCTCCGCGCAGAATGTTGATCGAGTTCTCGAAGGTCGAAAGTACAGCACCCGACGGGACGGTAACGTCTTCGGTACCGAGCTCGCCCGTGACTCGAAGGGTAATATTCCCGCCCGACGCCACGACTGCTCCAGCCGATGTCGCTCCGGCACCAGCCATGGTCGCTTGACTCGCGTTTTGCGTGACGAGGAGGTCGAACGACGTTTGACTGGAAGTTTGGTCAAAGTTGACAGAGACCGGAGTGAGATCCGTAATCTCCGGAGCACGTGACCGAATGTTGAAGCCACTCTCCCCATTCAACAGGTGCCTCGACGCGAATCGCGTCGTTGACGCAATGCGATCGATGGCCTCGATCGCTTGATCGACTGAGTCTTGCTCCGCGGATATCTGCTCGTCAGAGGCGCCACCGGTGTTCAGCGCGAAAATCCCGGCTTCCCGGATCTGGATCAGCAGCGAGTTGACCTCGTTGAGCGCCGCTTCGGTCGTGTTTAACAAGTTGGTCGCATTCTGAGCATTCTCGGACGCCTGCTTGAGGCTAGCAATCTGGGCCCGCAACTGCTCGGAGATCACCAGTCCCGACGGATCATCGGATGCCCGATTGATCTTCAGTCCCGTGGACAGTCGCTCCAACGAGTTCGAGAGAGACTGGTCGTTCTGCTGAACGTGTCGCAGCGCACGAATCGACGGTATGTTCGAGTTGATTCTAAGACCCATGGGTAACCTCCGTGTTGACACTGTTCCTGGACGAAGTCCCTCTCTTCGGTCCGCGGAAACTGTGTGGCGATTTTCGATCCTTCTTGGACCGGCGCCCGAGTAGTTCCTTCGCGCCTTCGAGGCCAGCGCCGGCGACGTTCATCGCGGCCCGGTTCGTGCGCTCTATTTCCATGTACACTTCTTGACGATGCACCGAGACTTCCGGTGGCGCGGCGATTCCAATACGAACTCGATCGCCTTTGACATCTAGAACTCGAATGATGATGTCGTCTCCGATGCGGATCTCCTCTTGGGAGCATCGAGTTAGGACGAGCATGTGGCTCCTCCTTCCATCGATTCTTCGAACAGCGGGGCTGCGGCCGGATAATCATCGCCGGCCATCACGAGCTGATAACCTCGACGCAACGTGGTGTTGACGACCACGGGACCGCGGAGGTTTGCTGTAATCTGTTGCGGATCTTCCGGAACGACCAGAATGACGCAGACGAGCCCGTCAGACTCTTCCTTGATCCCCAAGTCTTCTTGTTCGTTCTGGGTCAGGGAGACTGAGTAGTCGGGGAAGAACGATTGTGGTTCACAGACCACGAACGCCAATGCTGGATCGTCGAGTGACTGCATCCAGAAGAAGGGGCCATCCGACTCTTCTATGTGAAGAAACGTAAATCGTCTGGCATCGGGCATCCCAACGATTCCGCGGGGGAATGTGAGGACTCTCGATTCTGTGATGGTGACCTCGCCGAAGCGAAGTGTCTGAACAGAAACCGGTTCTCCGGCCCCGCCAGCGATGACATCCTTGACGACCCCTTGCTCTTCCATGGCGATCCTTTCCTGACAAGGCCGGTCTTCATTCCGCGGCCTCGCGTTGGTTCGATGCTCCGTCGATTCGGAAGTCTTGCGAACCATGTGTTATCCTAAGAAATCCAAGAGTGATGGCTGAACAAGCGTTGCTGCGGTCTGCAGCGACGCCTGGTAGATAGTCTGATGCTGTTCGAACAAGACGATCGCCTCAGCCAAGTCGGTGTCTCCCTCTTTCGATACGAGCTCTCTCATTTGGAGTCGTTCGAGTTCGGTCCGACGAGCCGAGATCTCGAGGCGGCGAATGCCGCCCCCGAGCTCTGCCCTCACGTTCAAAATTTTGTCTTCTGCATCGTCGAGAGCACGAATCGCGCGTCCGATCTCACCCACGTCGCCGCTGGCCAGGCTCCGAAACAACAACGCGAATCCGTCGAAGGCACTCACCAACCGGGTTCCGCCCGGTTGAAGATCCGCACCCTCGATAACGCCACCCGTGGCGGCTCCTTGAATGCCGAGTTGCGCGGCAGTGTGTGCGCCATTGATCGGCGCAACCACGAGCTCTCCAGCCCCACCGGCGATGTCGGTCAGTCGCAGTCTGTTTTCACCAGCAACGACCACCGCAGTGACTCGACCGGCCGAATCTGGATGCTGGTTGATCAATTCGGCGACGTCTCCCAGAGTCGATGCGCCGTCCATTTCGACGTCGATCGTCGTGCCGTCGCTGGCGGTCATTCGAAAGTCGGCGCCTTCTCCATTGACCACGCCTAGCCCACGGTTGAGCTGATCGAGCGGAATGTCCTCCGAAGCGACGATCCACCCGAAGTCACGACCGGTCGTGCCACCGTTCTCTTCGATGACGAGATCCGCTCCGGCCAGAACCGACCGCACCGATAGGGTCTTCCCGTCGCCGGTGATCTCTGCCCGGGTCCCGGTGCCCGACGTGTTGATCGCGTTGAGCATGTCCTCGATCGTCTCCAAGCCGGTGAAGTCGATCTCTGCCGAGAGGTCTCCATTGCGAATCGTTATTCCGCTCTGGTCAACGCCCGCGCCACCGCGCAGCTGAGCCAGAGTCGTCGTCGAACGAACGATCGGGTCGATGTCTCCCCCGATGACCGTCGGCCCCGCGTCGAGGACGGCGATCCCCAAATCGGTAGCGGTTCGATTGCCATTGACGTTCATCACGTCGAGGTTCGCCCCGCCCTTGCTGATTACTATCCCGTTGGACGTCGCGTTCATGCCTGCGATCGCGAAGCCCGAATCATTGACGAAGTCGATGACGTCCCCGACCGTTTTCGCCCTACTGAGATCGATCGTCGCGACTCCGCCGAGCCCGTCTCGAATCTCGATCGCACCCACGTCAACTCCACGACCGCCGTTGAGGTCGGAGAGTCGTGTTCCGGTCGTGACCGCCGGTTGGCTATCCTCGGCGCCGACTATCTCCGTCGACATGCCGCCGAATGCGTGAGCTCCGGTGACGGAGTCCTCGAACGCGGTCCTTACGCCGATCTCGACCCTTGAAGCCAACTCGTCACCTTGGTAGGCGACGTACTCGCCGACGCGCTCGAACGGAGTCGTCTTGACTTGGCTGCCGGCGAACAAGTAGCGATCTGCGAACTGACGATTTGCGACAGTGACCGCCTCGTCGATCAGGGACGATATCTCGATGGCAGCGTTGGATCGGGTCTCTTCGGTCGCGGATGCGTTGATCTGCTGAAGGCCGAGATCTCTCGCGCGACCGATCATTTCGTGCAGGTCGTCCAGAGAAGACTCCGCGGCCGACAATCGACTCGTCGCCAACGAGATGTTCGCTTCGTACTTTTCGTGACGGTCGATCCAGCGATCCCATGAAATGAGTCGACGAACCGCGAGCGGTCCATCCGACGGCCGTTGGTACAGCTGGCCGCTCGAGATCTGCTGCTGCTTCTCGCTGAGTGCACTGAGGTTCTGGCGAAGCTGGGCAAGAACCCCACTCGTTTGCGAGAACTCAGAGACTCGGAATGTCGATGCATGCACAGCCATGAGCGTCCTCCTATACCGAGTTGATCAGGGTCTCGAGGAGACCGTCGACGACGTTCAAGAACCGCGCCGCACCCTGATAGGCCCTCTGGAATTGGATCAACGAGATCGCCTCTTCATCCACATTGACGCCAGACAACGCCTCCCGCTGGTTCTTGACACTGAGGAAGATCGCTTCTTGATTCGAGTGGAGCTCGCGCGCCTCGGCCCCCTGCACGCCGAGTTCCCCGATCGTTGCTTGATAGAACTCTTCGAATGTCATCGAAGATTTGCCCATAACTGGCGCGTCTCGCAGCGCCAACATCTCGAGGACGCGAGTGTTGTCGCCAATACCGCCTCCTGCCCCGGATGCAAACAAGGACGGGTCGTCTACGACAAGTTGCGACAGGTCGATGTTTCGGGCATTGGTGCCGGAGAAGAACGTGCCCACCCCGGCCGCGACCAAGAAGTTGCTATCATCTTCGCGGAATGTGAAGGTCAGCGACGTCGACGTCGATTCGATCTCCAAGAGACCGTCAACCGTAACCCCGGCCACGATCTCTGGGTGATCACTACCGACCTGCGCGTTGATGGCGGCCGCGACGTCACTGAGCGTCATGGTCTGGGGATCGACCGCGATCGTGTACGTCTCCCGCGTCCCGTCCCCCTCATTGACGAGCTGAAAGTCGAACCGACCGTTCTCGACAGCGAACGGCAATCCGGCCTCCGCCAACACCACATTGGGGCTGGTGACAGCGTTCAAGCTCTGAACTTCGGAGTATCGCTTCGATCCCTCTCCCTGTACGTGAATGGCGTTGAACTCGGTCAACAAGCCCGACGCGATTTCGTCGAGTGCAGTGCGAAGCGTCACAGCCACCGAATCTCGACCATCGAGAAGCGCCGCCAAGCGGCCACCTTTGGGCTTCAGCTTCTGGCCATTGTCGGCGAGTCGGACGTCGTGGTAGCTGATGTCACCGTCGCTTCGCGGGTCGAGCAGAAGCTCTGTCTGGCGAGAGTTGACGACGAGTGCGTCATTCCCGGACAAGACCTGAACTGCGCCGCGGCTATTCTCGATGACCTTGATCTCGAGGTGATCGGACAACTCTCCGAGTGCCGCGTCGCGCTGGGATCGCAGGTTGTTGGCGATTCCGAGGTTGAGCCCCCCGTCTTCCGCTTCGACAATCTTCGCGTTCAACTCCGCGATCTCAGTGGTGAGACGGTTGATGTTCTGGACGACGGATACGATGTCGTCGTCGACATTGCTCCGTAGACTACGAACGCCGCTATCCATGAAATGGAGTGTTTCGACCAACGTGCCGGACTGAACGACGAGCTCACTACGAGCGGTCGGATCCTCCGGATTGTTGGACAGGTCTTCGAGAGCTTCGAAGAACTGCGACAACGACTCCGACAAACCACCGCCACCGAGATCATTGAAGACGGCCTCCGCGAGGTTGAACGTCCGGAGTCGTTCTGCCAGGTCACCAAGGCCCGATCGAGCGTCCCGTAGATTTCCTTCCAGATGCTCGTCGACAATCCGTTCGATGCGCTCGATCTGCACGCCCGTGCCGACTCGTGCGAAGACCATGTCGTCACTGGGGGTCGGCGACATCTGAACTCGCTGTCGCGCGTATCCCTCGGTATTCGCATTCGCGATGTTCTGACCGACCGTCTGAATCGCGGTTTGGTGCGCTCCAAGAGCCAGTCGAGCCAGGTTGAGCGATGCGAACAACGACATGCTAGCCTCTCCGGTCCATCAAGAACGAACCACCAGCGGACTCAGCTTGGTTACCGAGTTGGTTGTAGGTTCCGTTCTGCAACTGCTCCGTCACGACCTGATCGAGAAACACCTGGACGTGCCCGAGCGAATGCTCGAGAAGCGCTCGGTTGACGCGGTTCTGGCTTTGCAGCTTCTCAGCCGTGGCACAGATGCTTTGTCGACGGGCGACGAGTTGTTCCGCCAAGTCGTCGTCGAGGTGAGGAAGCATCTCACTCACGCGAATGGCGATCGGCTCGTCATGATCGAGCAGGTCGCCGATTTCCTCGGTGACGAGCATTCGCTCCTTCTCCTCATCGATGACCTCCTTGAGTAGGTCCTCTTCCGCCACCCGGCACTCGTCCAGGTCTTCGAGGGCGACCTCGGTCAGCGCCTTCTCCTTGTCATGGAGCACCCGACAGAGTTGCTGGTGACGATCCTGGAGTCGGTCCAGGATCTCGCACAGATCCTCGACGGCAATCCGTAAGCGAAGCTCGCGAGGGTCCTTCTTCATTGCATGTTCCTTCCGTAAGATTGCTGAGCTCGCAGCTGCCCCAGCTCCCGATGAAGTTCGTCGGACCCATTCGAATCCGCCGGATCGACCAAGCCTTGCTGACGTCGGACCGTCTCTTCGACCATCTTGGCAATTCCGAGTGGCTTGGCGGTGGCCATCGCATCCGACAGTTGTTGTCGATATTGCCCACCGAAGATTCGCCCTGTTGCTCCCCCGCCAAAGAATGCTTCTCCGACCTTCTCGAGCGGCTCGAGCAACATGTGAAGAAACACCGACTCGAAACCGCTGGCGACTTCTTCGATGCGCGCCTCCGCGGCGGCGGTCGCGGAACTCTTGGATTCCGACGCGTCGTACATGGCTTGGATCGTGGAGTGCGGGAGTGTCAGCGTCATGCCTTCTTCTTGCCCTTCACCCGCTCGATTCGCCCGATCAAGGAGTTGGCGTCAGCGACTCTCTGCAGGATCTCCGGCAGGTCTGCTGTGGTGAAACCCTCACCCTTCAATTCTTCGAGCACGTCTATGAGTAGCGGATGGCCGGCGCTTGGATAACTCGAATCTCGAGTCCCACCCGCACCGATGCCGATCTTGATCTCTAGCCCTTTGTAGAGAACGACGACGGGCTTCACGCGGACGCGTCCGTTCACGACAATCATCGGCTCGGGCCCTCGCTCGTCGATGATCACCTTGGCGTCGTAGTCGTCGATGCGTACATCCGTCATGATTCTCGATACGAATTCGACGAACGTCTTATCGGTGCGGAACTGCTTGGGAACGTTCACTCTGACAGAACCAAGCGCGTCGGCATGAGCCAACGGCATTTCGTTCTTGGCGACCCGACGTAACCACGGAAACTCGTTGACCGCCCTGGCAATAGCGGACGCGGTGGAGAAGTCGGGTCGGTTGAGCAAGACCCGGAACTGTTCTGCGCGTCCGTCGTGGAGAGGGAACGACAGATCGTCTTCGACGGTCGCCTTGCAGGTCGCTCCGTTTTCGTTCTCTTCGTCGCTCGTGACCTTGCCCTGGGCCAGCGCAAATGTCTCAGCCTCTTCCTCACCCTGCGACGACGCTCCCGTCTTGAACAGTCGCGCCTCCAGGAGCGTTCCGCCTTTGAGGCTCTTGGCGTCACCGACGCTCGAGACCATGACATCGAACTCGGCGCCCGGCTTCATCCAACTAGAGACCGACGCAGTCACCATGACCACGGCGATGTTCTTGGACTTGATGACTTCCGCCGGAATCTCGATATCCAAGTTCTTGAGCGCGGCGTGGTACAGCTGGCGAGTCAGTTCACTGCGGCTGTTGTCTCCGGTGCCGTTCAAACCAATCACCAGCCCAACTCCTTTGAGCTGCCGGTTACGAACGCCTTCAACTCTGGCGATGTCCTGAATTCTCTGTGCGTCGAGCGCATTCACGACACCGCACGCAACGAAGAGCATTGCAAGCAGGCCGGTCTTTAATCGTGTCATAGCCATGATTCCGTCCATGGTTCCCATTTTCAGAAGGGCCAGATCCAGTCAACGATGCTCGTGAGCCAAGTCGCTCTCGTCTTGCCACTCACCGGACCGTTGCCGGAGTAGATGATCTTCAGGTCAGCCAACCGGTCGCTGGTAACGCTAAAGGTGCCGTCCGCTGCCATCTTGATCGCGTTACTCGGGGCCTCCCCCGACAGCGTCAACACAGTTCTCTCAGATCCAACTGTCCGTTCCGTTCGTGCTTCTAGCACGACGCTTCCGTTGTCTCTGACGTCGATGACCTTGGCTTGGACTCGTGCGTCTAGTCGGTCGTTGCGCTTGACCTTGCCCTTGCCCTTGGTCTTCACCTCAGCCTCGACCTCGATTTCGGGTTGCGGCCCGAGGTCTGGCGCCAAGTTGAGACCTTTGAACTGCAAGAACTTGTCGAGCAACAAGCTGTACTCGGTCTTACGATCCGCTTGCAGGTCGGCGTCGACCCCGGCTTGCGCCCGTTCGTTGATGACGATCAGGACGTAGTCACGCTTCTTCAGTGGATCCCGCTTCGCGGGGTCCGCGTGGTAGATGTTCTGACTACCCTTCTTGGACTTTTCCAACTGCGACTGAGCCGATAGGGCGGTCGCGTTAGCGAGCACGACGAGCAACGTGAGAGTCATTCGCAAGAGCATGGATTAGCCTCTCATGTTGTTGGCGATTTGAAGGGCTTCGTCCGCGGTCTGCACGACGTTCGAGTTGATCTCATAAGCGCGTTGGCCTTGAATCAACTGCACCAGCTCCTTGATTGCGCTCACGTTCGAGCTCTCGAGGAACCCACTGCGGATCTTCACGTTGTCGAGTTCCTCGGCGACGAACAGTTGCGGCGCTCCGGACCCTTCCGACTCCTTGAAGAGGTTCTCTCCGACGGGCGTCAGGCCGGCCGGGTTCACGAATCTCGCCAGTTGAATCTGGCCAACTTCTTGGCCATTGGGTTCAGTCCCGACGTGCGCAAAGACGCGCCCGTCTGCCTCGATTTGGATGTTGGCGTAGTCTTGCGGGACGGCGCCGATGTCCGCGAGCAGGTGCCCGTCGGGAGTTGCAAGCTGACCGTTGACGTTGGGCTGGAAGCTGCCGGAGCGCGTGTAGGCGATATCTCCGGTACCGGTCTGAACTCGCAAGAACAAGTTGCCGGACGAACTGCCGATCGCGATGTCGGTCGGCTTCTTCGTGGCCTTCAATGCGCCAGGCTCGAACATCTTCTCGGTCGAGACGACGCGAACTCCGTGACCGACGTGAATGCCGGACGGGCGTGGATTGGGGCCGACCCCAGTGGATCCGGCCAATGCTTGGTGGCGATAGAAGAGGTCGCTGAAGTTCGTACGGTCTCGTCTGAAGCCGTCGGTGTTGATGTTCGCGACGTTGTTCGCGATCACATCGATGTTCTTCAGCTGTGCATCCATTCCGCTCGCTGCGGTGTAGAGTGCGTGCACTCCCATTAAAGGATTCCCTTCCTCGGCAGCTCTATCCGAGCCGTCCGACGTCGTTGACGGTGCGCCCCAGGACTTGATCCTGCTGCGTGATCATTCGTTGGTTAGATTCGTAAGCGCGGTGAGTTCGAATGAGATTGACCATCTCGCTCACCGGAGAAACGGTGCTACCCTCGAGGAACCCGTGTCGAATCGTCGACGTGGCTTTGTCCGGTTGACCGGTACCGAAATATCGATAAAGGTTGTCCCCAACCAGGGCGAACTGTCGGTGATCTAGCGTTCCCTTGAGTTCGATGCGCGTGGCGACAGCGTTGTCGAAGCGAACCTGTCCGTTGCCTTCGACCGAGATCGATGACGCGGTGGGCGGAACAACGATCGGCTGCCCCTCGAGGTCGAGCAGCTTCCCTTGCCCACTTGCGGTCACGATCGTTCCGTCGGTTGCCCGAGAGAAGTTGCCCGCGCGGGTGTAGTAAACGTCGCCGTCTTGCTCGATCGGGAACCAGCCGTCGCCTTCGATAGCGAGGTCGAGTTGACCGTCAGTTTGCGTCAGCGTTCCGACTTCGTCGGAGTACGTCACTTCGTGGACGAACAGTCCGCCGCCCTGCTTGTTGAGCACTTGGTCCCACGCTGGGTTGAGCTTCGGCGCTTCCCAGACTTCCGCGAGGCGTTGCTGAAAGACGGAGAACCCCCGTCTGAACCCGGGAGTGTCGACGTTCGCGATGTTGTTCGCGATCACGTCCATTCGGGTCTCGGCTGCGAGTGCGCCGGCTGCGTTGAGGTAGACACTGTTCTGCACCTTGGGCTCCTTCCCGAAAAGCACTAGGCAGCCCGTGTGCCGCTCTGTCGCCGATCGGCGAGGAAACTCCTAAGCTGCTACAGGGTGGTCTCTTAACGGTTCCCAATCGCGTCGGGCGAAACGGTGACTTGGCTCGCGATGAACCGGCGAGAGTCGCCGCTCGCTGCGGGCGTTGCCGGTCGCAACTGGAACCGGAACGATCGATTGCGTCCGCTTTGATGCCCGATAGTCTCTTCCCAACGTGCACCACTTCTCGAAGGTTGAACCGTGCCTCACCGACATGCAGAGTCCGTCACGCGTCGACACTTCTTGAAGCGTTCGCTCGCAACAGGGATCGCTATTGGAGGTCTCACCGGATGTGCGGCCACGCCCGCCTCGGTCGGCGCCCCGCAGGCCGCGCGGACACAACCGAGACCGCGCCTCATCGACACTCCTCCTGCGCCGCATCCGAATCGGTCGATCCCCGACCTCGGCGACGAAAGGGTTCAACGCTTCACCGCAGGAGTTCGCCCGGTTCGCCGACACGGCGTACGACTGGCCGTCGATCGGGGAGACTCCGACACGCCGGTCGTCCACAACTATGGGCACGGCGGCGCGGGAATCACCCTGTCGTGGGGGAGCGCCGAGGAAGCGGCGGATCTCATCGAAACCGTGGCGAACCGGGGTTCCGAAGTAGTCGTGTTGGGGGCAGGAATTATCGGGCTCACATCGGCTGTCATCCTGCGAGAGCGCGGCTACGGCGTCCGAGTCATGGCCGACCAACTACCCCCGCACACGACCTCCAACGTAGCGGGAGGCCAATTCGCGCCCTCGTTGGTCGGACGCGGTCGCACAACGCGGGAGAAGCAACGGTTCACGCGAATGTTGCGTCGATCACATCTGAGGCTCTCCCGAATCGCCGGCTGGGAATGGGGTGTTTCGGAAATCGACAACTTCACCACTGGGAGCGGCTCGGGGTTGTCGCTCATTCCGGAGGGATTGTTCGCGAAACCGGTAAAGCTCGACCGATTGCCGTTTGCCGGGGTGGAGCGATCAGGATACCTCTATCGCACCTACCTCGTAGAGCCGCCGGTCCACCTTCCCCGGTTAATCCACGAACTGAACAGGGTCGGAGTACCCATCAGCGAGCAACGTTTCGAGGACCGTGATCAGGTCAGAGCGATCGGGGCCGCAGCCGTCGTCAACTGCACTGGAATGGGCGCCCGGGAGTTGTTCAAAGATCGGACCGTCATTCCGACCCGAGGTCAGCTCGTGCATGTCGAACCTCAAGAGATCTCTTACCTACTCAGCCACTCGGGCTACCTGTTCTCCCGTCGCGACGCCATTGTCTTGGGTGGCAGTGTCGAGCGCGGCGAAGCCGAAGCCACCGTGGATCCAGGGCGGTGTCTGGAGATATTGAGTCGGCACCGGCGATTCTTCCGCTCGTAGCGGCGGCTCACTCTCTCGCGGAGACGGTTGATATGACTCGTGCCTCGTCGTCAACCGCGCTTCGCCGGGAGCGTTCGTCGACCATCGCCATCGCGTCGGATTCGGCTAGAACTCAAGCCTCCAAGGCGCGACAGAGATTGGCGTGTTGCCTGTTGGTCAGTCGACGGGCGCACAGACTTCGAGAGATCATTCACCCCCTCGTCGAAATTCGCACAGGGTGGACTCTGAACGGAGCTACGCCGCCCTGCGGGACCGTAACGGCCCCATACCCAACGATAGAAAGCCAAACCAGATATAGCGATAGAACAGGAGCGAACGACCGAGACAAGATCGATTCGAGGCGCGGCCGGAACCTTGGTTCGCCCTACACCAAGGGACGAACGGATCTAGTACGCCAGAGAAGGAATAGGAATGAAAGATATGGGCGAGGGGGGACTCGAACCCC
>JAJFFE010000247.1 GCA_021776775.1 Planctomycetota bacterium
AGGCGATCGTCACCGCGGGGCTCGTCGTCTTGGTCGTCTTGATCTGCGGCCTCGTCGGGATCAGTTGGCAGGTCTATCAGAAGAACGTAGTGATCGGTGACTTGACCGAGTCGCAAACGAAACTACAGGGCGAGGTCGACAAGTCGCGCGCGATCTATCGCTACTTGATCGAGGACCTTCTCTCGGCCCCGAACCCACAAGCACAAGGAAGAAATGTTCGTGTGGTCGACATCCTCGATCGGGCCGCGGCGGAGATCGAGGGACGATTCGATGATCAGCCCGAAGTCGAGGCCGCGGTACGCGAGAGCCTGGGGGCGAGCTACCGGTCGCTGGGTACCCTCGACAAATCGCAGACGCAACTCGATCGAGCCTACGAGCTGCGATTGAAGACGCTCGGAAGCGATCACCCCGATACCCTCACCACGCTGGCTCACCTAGCCTTGACGGCGTACGCGCGCGGGGAGATGGCGGTCGCTCGCGACGGCATGACCCACGTCTACCGACGCCGGCTCGAACTCCTGGGTCCCTATCACGAGGACACACTGACGGCCGGACACGACGTCGCCACCCTGACCTTCTCGGCGGGCGACCAAGACACCGCGTTCGATCTGCTCCAAAGGGTTGTCCGCGACCGCGAGGAACAGTTCGGACCCGATCACGAACGCACGCTGCTGGCGAGACGCAGCCTGGCTTCGATGTACCTCAGTCGCGGGATGACGGAGAAACATGAAGAGCTCACGCGAGTCACGCTCGAACGCCTCGAAGTGAAGCTCGGCTCCGATCACCCGGACACCGTTCTGACCCGGCAGAGCCTGTTCACGAAGCTTCACGATTGGGGACGACTCGAGAACCCGGCGGCAACGCTCGAGAGCCTGCTCGAGCAAACCGTGCGAGTGTTCGGACCGGATCACTACGACACGTTCCGCGTGCGAGAGGCGTTGGCGATGCTGCAAGCTCGAGACGGTCGTTTTGCGGAGGCCGACGTCGAGTTTCGCACGTTGATCCGTCTACGTTCCGCGGTACAGGGTGAACACCACGCCGAGACGCTCGACACAAGATTGCAGCGCGCCCGACTTCTTCGATCGAACGGGGACGATGCTTCCGCGGAGGCGATCCATCGCGACGTCCTGAGACTCCGCCAAGCTCATCTCGAGGCGGACCATCCTTCCGTGGCCCTCAGCATGGTTGGGCTGGCCACCCTGCTTGTTTCGCAAGAACACTACGACGAAGCGGAACTGCTCCTGCGCGATGCGATCGAGATCTACCGTGAGAGGTTCAAGACGCCCCACGGTTTCCTTTCGGAGGCGTTGTTCAATCTAGGGGTCGTGCTGCGGCGAGTGGGACGGGCGACCGAAGCGGTTCCGATTGCCCGTGAAGGGCTGGAGCTCGACATCGCTATTCACGGCGATGAACACCTCTACGTCGCCAGTGACCGAGCTTCCTTGGGTTGGCTTCTCATCGAAACCGACCAGCCGTCCGACGCTGTCGATTTGTTCCGGCGCGCCTTTGAAGTTCAGGACGCCCGCATGCGCGCCGACGATAGGGACGCACCGATGACCCGCATCGGATGGGGCCTAGCGATCCTCGACAGCGGACGTATCGATCCGGGCATCGATCACATCATCGCGGGGCTCGATCGACTGCGTCCGCTCGGACGGACGGACGATCGCCGCGTTCAGCTTGCCCTCGGACGGCTGATCGAAGTTCTCGACGAGACCGAGCGATCGTCTCGGGCCGACCCGTACCGAGAACTTTTCGAGCCGAAGGAGTGAGTCCACCTGAGACCAAGGGCCCCCGGGCCGCTGTCACGGCGTGCCCGGGAGTACGCGCAACGGCGGCGGCCTCGCCCGGGGACGAGTCTCTTCCGCGGATCACCAGGCCTAACCTCCGAACTCGCCGTCCGGTTCCCCGACGTGCCCGGCGGGATACGGCTCGGCATACATCGCGTCTCCTTCGAACTCCTCGTACTCTCCTTCGGGCGCTTCTTCTCCCAGATGCGCCGGCAGTCGCACGATCCCCATCTCGACCACGTCACCCGGTAGTTCGTGAAGGGTCCCTTGCGACGACATTCCGGCACCGGGGGCAGGAACAAGGTCGACCTCGTCATTGCCAGAGACGCCGATCGCGCGTAGCCAACCTCGTGTTGCGGACTCGCGACCGATCGCGGCGAGTTCCCAGCCAACTGGGCTCGCGGGATCTACGACATAGTCCGCTGGTGCTTCGCACTCCTCAGTGAAGAGGTACTGATAGAGCGCGGGGTACGCCGCTTCGAACGATGCGCGGTGGTGCTCGTTGCACATGCGACGTCGGTCCCGAACATACGGCGTCAAACTCTCCGGGAAGAGGTTCTTCAGTTTGTGGCTCCCGCCACGATCCGTGAACTTTCGATCACCGAGTCCGCCCTGACCTCTTTGGGCGATTCCTTGGTTTCGGGCGAGATGGTAGTGGTGCCGCTGGTTCATGGTGAGTGAGTATTGCTCGACCACGCGTTCCAACGTCATGAGCCCTTGGAAGGGGCGACTCGGGATGTCGAGGTAGTTCGTGCGAAAACGCGTGCCTCGGTCGGTCAAGAACTGCCACGCCAGATCGAAAACGAGGTGGGGAACGCTGGTCAGCTGCTGACGAACGCTCGCCGGCTTGTCAGGATCGCGAGGTTCCATTCGAACTTGGCTCCGGTGAATCCCCGGATAGGGCAAGAACACCACGTTCTGATGTTCAGGAGATCCACCGCGATACGCCATCTGCCTCAGGTCCACCGGCGCGAAGCCCATGCGGCGCTCGTCGAGAGCCAAGGTGACAATGCAGTCGCTGACGATGGGCGGAAGGTTGTGACATTCCCAGTCCATCTCCGGGAATCGCTCGTTCTTGCGACTGGATCCTCGCCAGCCACCGTCCTTACCGAATCTCCCGGGGACCGGGTCGATCGCGAAGATGTTGACGGACACTTCCTCTCGAATCCCCTGTGGGACGATCACGGTGTCGACGGCCGGATTCTGGCGATTGCCGCTGGTCGGGTTCGAGTCGTTCTCGCGGAGCTGATAACCTCCTCCCGTGGCAAACGCGCTGCTGATGGCGTTTGCCAGTTTGATACACGTCACCGCGCCGCGACTCCACCCGATCATGTTGATCACGGCGGGGAACTGGTTGTCGTCGTAGAGTTGCTGCAGCACGAACAACGCGTGTGCGACGTTGTCGTCCCAGCCGTCTCCGTCGATATCACCGCGATGCTTCTTCATCGGGACGTTCATTGTGATGTGATCGGAAGTACGTAGCTTGACCGGCGTCTTGAGTGGTTTTTGAAAGGGAGGCCAAAGAGAGTCTGGGTCGTTGGGAACGAAGTCGCCTGGCATCGGGTTGATGTTCGGAATCGGCTCCGCTCCCGCCAGCCCTACCTCGTCGGGTTTCCGGTCATAGTACGGCTCCCCGCTCCGAATCGGTGGCGTGGTGAACATGTCGCACGTTCCGACTCCATCGAGGATCAGGAAGTCTCGGGTGTAGTGCTCGTTGAAGAACGGATCGTCGTTGTTCCAGTAGAACTTCTCGTCCGGGTTCTGGTACGGGTCGTAGTCGGCCTTCCAGTACGCGTTGCTGAACTCGGAGATCAACTCCATGCAGCGACCGTCTCGGTGCCCCCCGGTTCCGTGACAGAAGATCGTGAACACTTTCGGTAACTGAAATCGGTTGATCTGACCCGTCGTGGCCTTCATGCGCCGATGGGTGACCTGTCGAACGGGGGGCGGGTCTGGTGTGTCTGGCATCGCGTGTGTCTCTCTCTGTAATCGATGGCGTCTATTGGATGGCGGGTGTCGGACTGAACGTGACGCGATAGTCGCTGCCTCGGCTGTTGTCGAACTCGGGCTGCGCTTGTCCCGCGACCACTGGGCCGAGTTCGGTGATCTCCCAGCGTCCGTCGGCGAGCCGGTGCTCCAAGCAGTAGTAGTATCCTTCCGCGGGCTCGCCGTTTTCGTCGAACAGCTCCAACGAAACGACGATGCGATCGTCGGCACCCGCGGCGGGCGGTTGGGTATCGGATTGCGGGACGAAGGTGACGAAGCACTCGTCCAACTCGGGCTCGGTGATCCGAGTCCAAGCTCGGCCGAAGTCGAGTGGACCCCGCTCGATCTCGACGAAATGTCCGTTCACGGCGCGCTCGATGACGTACTCGTGGTTGGCGACGGGCTCCCCGGCGAGATCTATCAGTTCGACTTCGATGAAGGACTCCGCCTGAATCACCGTCGTTCGACACGGCTGGCGCGTCGGCGTGAACGAGACTCGACACTCTTCGAGGCTATTGGGCATGGGAACGTAGGCCACGCCTCGGTCGAGCGGCCCGCTACAAAGTTCGATCCACTGGCCGTGCTCTACCTGCTCGATCACGTAGTCGCCGCGAGCGAGCCGACCATCGGCGTTCGTGAGCAGTAGCTCGATGAAGTTGTAGGGCTCGAGATCCGGTGACGGCGTCGGCGGACTCGGCGTGGGGAAGAACGTGACGACACACTCGCCCGATCGCAGCACCGGATCGTTGCGCACTTCGGCGAACCCTCCGGTCAGCGGCTCGTGTCGAATCATGGAGACGCCGCCAGCTCCGTCGGCCTGTTCCAGGGAGTAATCCCACCCTTCGACCAGTGCCTCTCCGTCGTAGAGTTCGATCGCGATGGAGACGGGTCGACGCACCTGGTAACGGTGCCGCCGGTTCATTCCTCCGGTTTGAGTATGTCCGCTTGGCATAGCTCTCCTCTCGGTCTCAGCCACAAGGGCACGAACCGAGAGCGAACTCCGCAGGACAATCGGAGAAACGTCACAAGCAAGGACAACGCATTGATTTCGGCCACGGCCGGAGCGACGCCCCGTTGAACAGTCCCTGTCAGAGGGCCGGGCGGTGTGCAAGTCTTCCGAGATCGAGAGCTCTCGTTAGAATGGCCCCAACGCCGAATCGTCGGCGACGTGACGGCGAAGCGTGATCGTGTTGTTCGTCCGCGTGGGCGACCTATAGTTGCGGCTCCACGGCACGCTTGGATCCTTGGAAAGGTAGACCATGGCGCTTACTTTGCGTGAAATCGTTGAGAGCTGGGACAAGGATACGGTGGACGCTTCCGAGATGCTGAGCTCCATCCGAAACGTCTATCCCAACGCTTCGGATGATGAGATCCGTGAAGCAGTAGAGACTGTTGCGCGAGGCCCGTTTTCGCCGGCGAGTTCGTGTGCGGCAACGACCCTCAGCCATCTGCACGGGCTCGACGATCCCTTTGACACCGCCTCGTACTGGTACAACGCATCCGAAGAAGAGCCCACGGATCCGCAGTGGCTCGTGTTCTGTGCGAGCTACACCTACGGTTGGATCATCAATAGTGGGTTGAGCGCTTGTTACTACGAATTCGACGCGCAGCAGTACGGCGACCGAATTCGAGTCTTCGAGGTGATCGGCGCAACGAAGGCGGCCGAGGTGATGCGCGAGGCGGACCGAGCGTTCGGCAAGGCTGGTCCCCCGCCAGTCGTCGAAGATCGATCCAGTTTCTACTCCGACGACGCCGTCCCGCTACTAGAGGCGTTGAACCAGAAGTTCTGGGACTGTGGAGATGAAATCGCCACGCGCTCCCATTTGTATGCGTTGGAGAACGTCACGCACTTCACGCCACCTCGCAAGTGGGAGCCTTACTAGGAGTAACGGAGTAACGGTGACAGTGACGAGACATCCACTGTCGACTCCGGCACTTGGGTCGCCGAACTCACCAATCGACCGCCCGCGCTGCGTTTCAATAAAATGGCGGGACACTTGGGTTCATGGTTCCGGCGTCGCACCTCGTGCTGGATGGCGTCTTCGCGAACCGGAAGTCGTCGCTCGCTAACGCAAAGTCCTCCCATTCGGAGACCTGTCGAGTCACTGTCACGGACTTCCCGGAAGCTCGAGGTCTCGCGCGACATGACTTTTCGGCCGGGCACTAGGTCGAGCGATGATGAGATGCGTTGTGACGGTCGAGCGTGTGACGTGACGTGTTCTCGAACGTTGCTTGGTCTTCGACGATGGCGTTGACGTTGTTCGTGTTGTGGGCGAGGTAAATCGTCGACTCTGGATCGTCATTTACAATGGGCCACTGTCACCGACTTTCCGGGAAGTAGACAAAGAACTGGTCCCTACCCCGAGTGGGGAAGGCGTAGTCCATGTAGAACGGAGGAAACCGAGGATCTCGAGGCAAGTCGGAAGTATCCCCCCAGCTCCGAAGGACGTCCGCGGCCGTCACAGAAACGGCAAGGACGTCGCGATCACCCCGTGACTTGCCGTCGATGAGAAGCCAGTCCTTCAATGTCACCGTTGCGGTGTCCGAGAGCAGTTCGGTCAAGCGACTCTTGACCTTCGGGGTCCGATAGTTCGACAGGCGAACAACCGCCCGGGTTCGGTCCCAAGGTGAATCCGAGTAGGACGAGCGCAACAAGCCCGGCAGTAGCGCTTCGTCCGGCGGCAGGATCAGGAAGCTCGTTTGTTTTAGCTTGCCCTGAATGGCAATCCCAAAAGGGTCGCGAAGCAGAGCCCGTGAGATGTCCGACTCCATGGGAAGGCGATACCGAAGGAAGCCACGCTGTGCATCCAGGAAATAGTGTGACGCATCGAGTGCGACCGGGCGCTTCTTCAAGCGCACTCGATTCTCGACAGCCGTGAGTATCTGCTTTCCACGTAGGACCTCGAACTTGGAAGAGTACGCCCTACCGCCCCAACTTGCTCCCGGGCGGAGCGCCAGGAGCGCAAGCAATCGTCCCTTCCGCAAGAACAGAACTACCTGGGCGTCCTGTTCAGGAAGGGGGTCACGCCCTGCGGCACCAGGTTCGACCTTCCAAACTCGATGGACGGTCGAGGGGAGCTTGCCTTTGAGAGCTCGCCGCGGTTCGAAGACCGCGGACCGTTCCAAGGCGGGGGTCTTTCCGGCACCGTCTACGCGCACCATGACCCGCTGCTCGACTCGCGAACTGACAACACCAACGCACACCCGATCCGCCTGGTCGACGAGGTGTTCGATACTCAGTCCGTATCGATGGGTTTCAGCACAGAGTTGGAAGCTAATCCCGGTCGCGAAACTGAGCACCAGCGTGAATCCGAGATAACGAATCATGCGGAACCACTCTTCAGGTAGATCTCATGGAGGGAACGGGCAGGGCATCGCCCCTCCAGGACCTCCTGCCAGCTGCAGTTCGTCCTGGATTCGACTGGCGACTCCGACGAAATCGTATGCGCCAGAAACACGCTGCGCGATGGGAAACCCCGAGTCACAGTAACAGTGACACTAGCGAGTAACGGTGACAGTGCCGAGACATCCACTATCGACGCCGACACTTGGGGCGCCCAACTCGCCAATAGACCTCCCGCGCTGCGTCTCGTAAAAATGGCGGGACGCTTGGGTTCATGGTTCCGGCGTCGGCACCGCGTACTGGATGGCGTCTTCGCGAACCGGAAGTCGTCGCGCGCTGACGCAAATTCTCCCATTTCGGAGACCTGTCGAGTCCACTGTCACCGACTTCCGCGCCCCAAGTCGCTCTCTAGGCATCACTTGAGCGACTTTCCAAACCCGATGTAGGTGAACGAGCTTCCTCGTCGCTTTGGGGTCGAACCGCCCGTCGTGGCGGACGATCGACACCCTGCACAGGAGGCAACATGCTCAATCACATTTGGATCGGAAACCAGGCTGCCCGCTTGGCCCTGGCTCAACTCGGAATCGTTTTCACGGTGATCGCCCTTTCCCTCGTCGGTTGTGGTGGTGGAGGCGGCGGAGGCGGATCAGCCGGCGCCGGTGCGAACGAGGTCACTCCCAGTTTTGCGTTCGCGGCCAATGCGAGCGACAGCACCGTGTCGGTGTACACCATTGAAGACGACGGCACGCTCGAGCACTTCACGTATCAAAACGTAGGCACCTCGAGCAGCCGTGACGTGGTCGTGCACCCGAATGATCGCTTCGTGTACGTGCTCGGCAGCAATCGACTGTTCGCGTTCTCGGTCGACCCCCGCACGGCTGAGCTCACTCTGATCAACGATCGTCCGACCGGCAGCAACCCGAAGGAGATCGCCCTCGGCGTAAACGGCGCGTCTGCGTACGTCAGCAACATCAACGACGACTCCATCAGTGTCTTCTCCATCGATCTCGACTCCGGCGCGCTTGCGTCGATCGACACCGTCGATACAGGGGACAACCCGGTCGATCTGGAAATGCACCCCAGCGGTACTCTGCTCTACTGCGTCAATCGCTTCGACCAGAGCGTCTCCGTGTACCCGGTCGAGTCCGACGGCCGACTCGGCTCCAAGTCGTCGGCCTATTTCGATGTCGATCCGCTCGGCGCGATCACCTTCACTTCGGATGGGATGACGGCGTACCTCACAGTTCCGCTCTCGCACGGCCTGGTGCATCGTTTGTCGGTGTCGCTGCCGGACGGAAGTTTGTCGACGATCGAAACAACGTCCGTCAACGGCAGTGGGCCGATCGAGATCGAACTCGACGCCAACGAAAACTTTGTCTACGTGGTCAACGGGAGCGGCAACAGCGTCACTCAGTTTTCCCGCGACCCGAGCGGAGCGCTTCATTCGCCGGCGACACGGACCGCCAGCGAAGATCCGGACAATGTGACGTTTGGCCCGGACGGAAACATGCTCTACGTCGGGAGCTTGACCGACGCCGATGTTTCCGTGTTCTCGATCGAAGGCGGGACCTTCGAGTTCCGAGACACCATTCGAGCGCGCGGCGGCGTGCGGGGGTTCGCGGTACTCGCCGGCAACGGCACGCTCGAACGCGACTCGCGCCGCGTCTACGTTCCGCTTCGCGACGACCGAG
This sequence comes from Planctomycetota bacterium, assembly GCA_021776775.1. Taxonomy (GTDB): domain Bacteria; phylum Planctomycetota; class UBA8108; order UBA1146; family JAJFFE01; genus JAJFFE01. Next base: position 8,811 of record JAJFFE010000247.1, read on the forward strand.
AGATCGTCGTGCTCGACCGCAACCCGTCGTCGGGTCGACTCGAAGACGGGGGATCGGTGGCGACCGGTCTCGGATCGAAGCAGATCGCCTTTCACCCTCGGCGCGACCACGCTTACGCGATCAGTGACGACGCGGGCGAGATCGAGCACTTCGCGGTCGATCCCGACAGTGGAGATCTGACGTCGGAAGGGATCACAATCCTGCCGACGGATAGCCAAGCCAACTGGAGCCGGCTGACCATCGATCCCGCGGGCCGTTTCCTCTACGCGCTCGACAACCGGAACCCGCTCGGGATCAACGGTCGCATCGCGATCTTCGTCATCGAGGATGACGGCAGCTTGACCGCGAGCGGTTTGCAAACGACCTCCGACAACCCCGAGAACCTCGTGATCAGTCCGGGCGGAAGTCACCTCTACGTCATGAACAGTTTCGACGACAACATTCGAGTGTTCGAAATCGATCCGTCCGACGGTGACCTCTCCGTACAGCAGACGTTCACAGGCATCGATCGGCCACTGCAAGCGGTGTTTCATCCGAGTGGACGCTACCTGTACGTCACCGTGCAGAATGAACAGTCGGTGTACCGCTTCCGGATTCAGCCCGACGGTGATCTCGACAACGCGCAGGACTTTCAAACGCCGTCGCCGTCGCAGACCAAAGCGGTCGAGATCGATCCGACCGGCACGTCGCTGTACGTGACCTCGGCGGACAACTCGCTCGCGCACTGGGCGATCGACGACAACGGTGGACTCTCGCTTGTCACGGTGATCACCGACGACGGCTCGCTGTGGCTCGAAATGAGCGAAGACGGCCGTCACATGTATGGCGCACAATCGGATGACGTTGCGCAGTACGAACTCGACTCTTTGGGCCGACCCAGTCTCGTCGACGTGTTCGCGGTACCGGGCCTCGGTGGGTACCAAAGTACGATCACGATCGATTGAACGCCGTCCGCCAACTCTGCGAGTGAACACTCAGCGTCGTTGGGTGAACGCGTCGTCTTTCAATCGGGGTGCGTTCACTTGGGTCTAACATCCGGGCGGGGAAGTTCCTGGCGGGAACTTCCTCGCCCCTCTTCGATGACGCCACGGCGAGAGATTACTGTAGGTTGGATGTTTGGATCCTCGAGCGGACACACTTCCCAGTCGACGTTCGAAAGCCTCTTATCCCGATCGAACAGTGTGTGAGAGCGGCACTCGACACGAAACGGCCACCCGGTGGTGTTACGCAGCACATTGAACAGTGACAGTGACGAGACATCCACTGTCGACGCCAACACTTGGGTCGCCGATCTCGCCAAGACGCCGCCCGCGCTCCGCGTCATCATGGTGGCGGGGCGCTTGGGTTCATAGTTCCGGCGTCGACACGGCGTTCTGGATGGCGTCTACGTGAGCCGGAAGTCATCGCTCGATAACGCAAAGTCTTTCCATTCGTAGACCTGTCGAGTCACTGTCACCGACTTTCACCCAAAGTCTTTCCATTCGTAGACCTGTCGAGTCACTGTCAACGACTTCCCGACTTCCCGACTTCCCGACTTCCCACAGGACGGTCGACCCTGAGCAACCGAGTGCCCTGAATCAGGACACCGCAACATGAGGCACTTTCTTACGGCCTGTCGCGCGAGCACTCCGTACTCTTGGACATGCGAGGTTTCCACCGAGTCGCTCGAAATGAATCCTGGAGAGGAAGAGCTCATGCGAATCGTTCATCTGAGAGTCATGCTGGCCGCCGTTCTCTTGGCGATGGGGTCTGGTCAGGTCAAGGGGCAGTGCCTTTCCGTGGTCACTCCTAGCGTCCCTCAGCCGACCAACGAGTTCGGGACCCACGTGGACCTGGTCGGTGCCACGCTGGCAGTCTCTGCTCATCGGCACAATGAAACCGGTCCCCTTCAGGGTGCAGTCTGTATCTACGACGAGACTCCAGCGGGGGACTGGATCGAGTCCCAGATGATCACCGTGACTCCCCCGGCGAATCAGTTCGGCGCCGCGCTCAGCATGAACGTAGAGCACTTGATCGTAGGGGCTCCGGATACCACTTCGAACGGTCAGCTCTATGCATTCCGCCGCACTGGAGGGCAATGGCAACAAGAGCAGCTCCTGCTCGATCCCGGAGTCGGCATGCCTCGGTTTGGATCCTCGGTCGATCTCGACGGCGATCGCATGATCGTGGGACAGCCGGCGTTCCGTTACTGCTGCGCGACTACTGGCATGGGACGCGCGCACATCTACGAGTTCGACGGAGTGGAGTGGGCGCAAGTTCAAGAGCTGCTTCCGCCCGGTATCCAACCGACGGACGAGGTAGGCGACTCGGTGGCCCTCTGCGGTGACCTTGCGGTGATCGGGGCGACCGGCGTCGCCTTCCGACGGGGTGCGGTCTTCGTGTTTCGCAATGATGGAACCGATTGGCTGTTCGAGAAGAGGATCGACGCGCCTCCGACCGTTCCTTCGTTCGACAGATTCGGAACTCAGGTCCAAGTCGAAGGCGATACGATCTTGGTCTCGTGTCCGCGGTTCGAGTCATCGTCGGGAGCTGTTTTCGCGTACCGGTTCAACGCTGGAGCTCTAGACTGGGAACTCGAGCAACAGATCGAAGTCGCGGGCTCGAATGAGTTCGGTCGTGGCATCGCGCTCGATGGGTCGATCGCGAAGATCCTGCAATCGCAAGCCGTCCATCGATTTGAACGAATCGGAGGAAGCTGGGTCGAGACTCATCGGGTGGACGCTCCCGAGTTCAACCGCGCCCTCGCGAGCGACGGAGCGCGGACGGTTGGAACGCGCCGACCGCTGAGCGCGTCGGTATTCGAGTTTGGCTGCTTCGGCCCCCAGTTCATCCGAGGAGACTGTAATGACAACTCGGTACTCGATGTTGCTGACGGCGTGGTCATGTTGATCTACCTGTTTGCAGGGGGAGTTGTTCCGAGCTGCCTCGACGCCTGCGACACCAACGACACGGGCGACGTCGGTTTGGATGACGCGATCCTCCTCCTGAACTACCTGTTCTTATCGGGGCCGCCGCCAAGTGCTCCGTTCCCGAACTGCGGCGGTGATCCCACCATCGATGACATTCTCTGCTACGAGACTGTGAGCTGCCCCTGATTGAGCGGGCACCCCGGGACGGTGACAGTGACGAGACAGCCACTGTCGACGCCAACCAGTAGGTTGCAGACTCACCGCTACCTTCGCACCCCGACGGGCTGACCATCGCGGACGGTTGGCCGCTCAAGTAGCCTTGTGGTGATTGGATTTCTTCACGCAGACCCCTACGACTGTTTACGCGCGACGACGGTGAAGAGATGCCAGCGTTTGTCATCCCCGGCGGACTGTGGGCCGACTTCGTCGCGCTCGTGGAGGTGCAAGACGTCGAAGCGGCTGAAACCGTTCATCAATTCGGCTTCCGACAGTCCGGTCAAGTTCTCCCCCGCCGTGATCCAGTCGTCGTTCGACCCGAGGAAGTCTCCGCAGAAGATCCCGCCCTCTACCAGTCGCTCGCACACCTGTGTCCACAACGGTGCGAACGTTTCCGGGCTTGCAAAGAACAAACTGGCACTCGCGTTGACCAAATCACACTCTGGGATGCGCACATCATCGAAGCTCCGGAGTTCGGTCGTCAGTTGGTCGGTGAGGTGGAGAGGTGTCGCCAACTGAGTTCGATCGATCGCTTCGGCGATCTTGTCGAACGCGTACACGGCGAACCCCGCCTCGAGCAGGTGAACCGCGTCGCGTCCGGCCCCGCACCCACAATCGACAGCGAGGCTTCCTCTCATCTCTCCGAGAAAGTGCTCCAACCCCAGGACCAAAGACGAACTCGGCGTCGTGACTGAGTTCGCATAGTACTCCGCCCAGGCATTGTCGCCGTCGGGTTCGCGATCGCTACTCGTCATCGGCTCCACGCTTTGGCTAGTCCGGCACGGGTTGCACTTGGGGGGGAAGTTTTCGCAGAGTGCGCAACTCCAGACGGTGAACAGTGTCGAGCGTTGGAGACTTCGTTGCAATCGCATCGACCGAACTCCGTCCATCGGATGATTCCGAGGAGCCAGTCAGATACCTCTCTGCTCCGCGGCGAGATCTGGATCGACTTCGCCGCGAGCTGAGTACCAGATCCTCAACGGTGACAGTGACTCGCCATCGTCATTCGTTCCCGTGAGTCGCGTCACCGTGCTTGAAGGGCACGAGGGCCTCGGCCAATTCTGGTCGCGGCCTCTTGCGGTGGAGGGGCACCGCGTGCTGGTTCGCGTTGGCTGTTCGGTGATGCCAGCTGCGGTGATGCCAGCTGCGGGGCTAGGCTACTTGTCGCCGCGGGGCTGCTTGTCGCGCTTCGCCGGCGCTTTGTAGTTCGGGTTGTTCGTTGGAAACTTCGCACCCACGCTTTTCAGCCAATCACCCAGAACGTTGCGCATCGCGGCCGCGCGATCGGGTAGCGCCTTCGCCAGGTCGTGCGTCTCACCCGGATCAATACTCAAGTCGTAGAGCTCGACGGCGTCACGGCCGAAGAACTGGAGCAACTTGTAGCGGCCGGTTCTCATCGCGGCGCCGGGGCTTCCGCCTTGGTTGCCGTAGTGTGGGTAGTGCCAGAAGAGTGAGCGCTCGGAAGCGGCCGGGCCCTCGACGGCGGCCGTCAACAGGGGAACGAAGCTCTGCCCATCGACGTGCTGCTGCGGCTTCGCGTCCAACCCCGCGATGTCCAACAGGGTCGGATAGAAGTCGGTTGACGTCACTGGCACATCGCACGTCGTTCCCGGCCGAGTCTTGCCCGGCCAACGCACGATCAACGGTTCGCGCACGCCGCCTTCGTACAACCAACCTTTGCCGGCGCGAAGTGGCAGGTTGCTAGTCGGGTGCCCTTCCGACGTGGACAGCCCACCGTTGTCCGAGAAGAAGATGACGACGGTCTGCGCCGCTCGCGGATGCGCCTCGACCGCTCGGAGCACCTTACCGACCGCTTCGTCCATCGCCTCGACCATGCCGGCGTAGACGGCGTGATCCTGAACGCGGCGGAGCTTGCGCGGAGGTTCGCGCCCCCACCTCTCCTGATCGTTCGCCGCCCGCTGCTTGCGTTTCGCTTGGTACTTCGCCTCGAGATCGGCGCGACTCATGAGCGGCGTGTGCACCGAGTAGAACGACAGGTACGCAAGAAACGGTTGCTCGGGATGTGTCTCGATGAACGTTGAGGTGTCGGTGGCCAGGCGATCGGGGAGGTGCTCACCAGCGGGGCCGTCGCTCAGCTTCGGGTTGCCGTAGGGAGAGAAGTACTTCTTGCCGCCGTACGGACCGCCGCGATGGAACCCGCCCTTGTTGACGTCGAACCCTTGCTCTTCGGGG
>JAJFFE010000248.1 GCA_021776775.1 Planctomycetota bacterium
GACGTCTCGGGATCGATGGGGAATGAGCAGAAAGAGATCGTTCGTATCGAGTCATTCTGGATCGATACCTGGCTGCGTTCTCAGTACGAGCAGATCGATGTCCGCTACATCATTCACGACGCGAGCGCTCGTGTGGTGGACGCGGATACGTTCTTCAACGTTCGCGAGAGCGGCGGGACCAAGATTTCGTCCGCCTATCGATTGTGTCGGGAGTTGATCGAGAATGAGTTCTCCCCCGAGGAGTGGAACATCTATCCGTTCCATTTCTCCGACGGCGACAACTGGGGCGGCGACGATACGCAACTTTGTATGCAGCTGCTGCGCGATCATGTTCTGCCCGCGAGCAACATGTTCGGATACGGACAGGTGAAGAGCGCCTACGGCAGCGGTCAGTTCATCAAGGATCTCAACGAGTCGTTCTCGGACGAAGAGAAGATCATTCTGTCGGAGATCAATTCACGAGACGAAATCCTTCCGTCGATCAAGACGTTTCTCGGGAAGGGAGCCTAATCATGCCGATGGTCGATCGCCGACGATTGCCTCCGGAGCTAGCCGTCCTCAAAGACGAGATCCGCCAGTACGCCGTCGACTACGGTCTCGACTTCTTCGAGGTCATGTTCGAGATGGTCGACTACGACGAGATGAACATGATCGCATCGTACGGTGGATTCCCGACTCGGTATCCGCACTGGCGATTCGGCATGCAGTACGCCGAGCTGGAGAAGTCGTACGCCTACGGGTTGTCGAAAATCTACGAATTGGTCATCAACAACGACCCGTGTTACGCCTACTTGATGCGCTGTAACCCTGTCGTCGATCAGAAGCTCGTCATGGCCCATGTGTACGGCCACAGTGACTTCTTCAAGAATAATGCGTGGTTCTCTCAGACTAATCGCAAGATGGTCGACGAGATCGCGAACCACGGGACTCGGATTCGCCGCTACATCGATCGGTACGGTCAGGATGAAGTCGAGGAATTCATCGATTGCTGTCTATCGCTTGAGAGCCTGATCGATATCCACGCGCCGTACTTCGGGAACCCTGCCGAGATCAGCGAAGAGAGTCTCGAGCAAGAGCGCTTGTCTGCCCAAGGCACAAAGTTTCGAGCCCGCTCCTACATGGAGCCGTTTATCAATCCGCCTGAAGTGCTCGAGGAAGAGCGGAAACAACGCATTGCAGAGCTCTCTGCTCACGAGAAGTTCCCGGTGCGGCCCGAGCGCGATGTGTTGAGCTTCCTGTTGAACCACGCTCCGTTGAAGCGTTGGCAGCGAGATATCTTGTCCATGGTTCGTGAGGAAGCGTACTACTTCGCGCCGCAGGGCATGACCAAGATCATGAATGAAGGCTGGGCGAGCTACTGGCATTCGAAGATCATGACTACCAAGGCGCTCGAGGCGTCTGAAGTGATCGACTACGCCGATCACCACTCCGGCACCATGGGTTCGAGCCCGGGCGTGATCAATCCGTACAAGGTCGGTATTGAGCTGTTCCGTGACATCGAAGAGCGCTGGAACACGGGCCGGTTCGGACCGGAGTACGACGCGTGCCAAGACTACGACGCCTTGAAGGCTTGGGACAAGAAGCTCGGCCTCGGACGTGAGAAGATCTTTGAAGTTCGCAGGATCTACAACGACATTACCTTCATCGATGAGTTCCTTACCCCCGAATTTTGCGAGCAGCAGAAGCTCTTCACCTACCGCTACGATCGTCAGTCCGGGCAGTACGTGATCGATAGCCGCGACTTCTCCGAGATCAAATCGAAGTTTCTCGATTCGCTGTCGAACTTCGGGAGGCCGACGATCACGGTTGACGACGGTAACTTCAAGAACCGTGGTGAACTCCATCTGTCGCACGACTTCTCGGGAACCCCCTTGAAGCTCGACTACGCCCGCGCCGCAATGGAGAACCTGAGTGTCTTGTGGACGCGCCCCGTGCATCTCGAGACGACGGTCGACGGCAAGAAGAAGCTACTGAGCTACAACGGAAGCCGCCACGAGGAGAAGATTCTTAGTTAGAGGTGCGGCCGGAAAGTACAGGTGCGGTCTCACCACACGAGAGCGTCGCCGACAGGCCACCCGAGTTTTCTCTGGTGGCTTGCTCGCATCGTGGCGCAGCGAGAACCGCTCTCTACCAACGAAACTCAGCCGCGGCGGCGCGGCGGTGCAGAGAAGCAAACAGCGTCTCCGCGCGATGGGGAAGTAGGTAGGGCAGGGTGACCCGCTCGGTCGCGCCGCCACCCGCCGTGTCGATGGCGACCGTCGCCATTTTCCAGCGACGGTCGAACGGAGAGCTCTCCAAGCTGATCGTCTGGATCTTGGAGTGCCGGACGGCGGTGAATCGGCGAAACCACCAACCTTGGCGATAGGCGAGAACGCTATCCGTTTGCGCAAAGGCACGGGCGCCGACGTCGAAGTGGACGCCGATCCAGCCGAGGACCAGCAGCGAAGCCGGGACAGCGAGGACCCATGGCGGGAACAGGAACCAAAAGCCACTCGCCATCAAGATGCAGACAACGAGCCAGACGCGTCTGAGGCGTCGCTCCGTCTTGGGGTGCACCGGAGTCCACACCAGGTCCTGCGGCGACAGCTCCGGCTGGATGACGGCGAGGAGTTCCGGCAGTCGCGACTTATGGATCAGCGGAACGATCCACTGGCGACTCACCTGTGCACTGCTGTCGGATTGGGCGCCGGCTGTCTTTACCCGGATCGCGACGCGCCCGAACAGGCGCATGGCGGGAGTCTGCTGCACGAACAGCACCTGTATGCGCTGTCGGGGGATCGTGCCGGAGACTTGGGTGAACAAGCCGCACCTGCTGCGCAAGTCCTCTCCGTGGCGCTCCAGCCGGAAGCCATAGAGTCGGATCAGTGCCCACAGCACCGAGCAGAGCTGAATCCCGATGGCGAGGACGGCCGCGAGTACCAGTCCACCGATGACCTGTAGAGATTTCGGGATCTCACCGAGGTCGACGATCTGTCCGATCGAAGACTCGATGTATCCGGAGAGGTTTTCGATCGGATCGAGCTGCCACATGAATCCATAGAGTGCGCCGAGGATGGCGAGACCGCGCGCACTGATAGCGCCGAGTAGCAGCACTTCGCTGAGACTCATGATGAACACGGCCTCACCCGTCGAAGCGGGGGCCGGTGGGACTCGGTCGTCGGTCGATTCAACCTCCGAAGAGTCGAGTTCTACGGACGTCGTTCCCGCGGACCGTCCGGCGAAGACGCGTTCTCGCATGCGATCGACGGCATCGATGGAGAGTACTTGCAGATGCGCTTCGGCGTCGGTCCCGCTCGCCGTCTCGATGCGAACAGTTGCCACGCTGAGGAGTCGGTGCAGCGGATTCTGAATGAGGTCGATGTTCTGTACTCGGTGAAACGGAATGTGTCGTTCGTTCTTGGTCAGGACACCGTGCCGAATCATCAGTTCGTCGTCGTCGAGCCGGAAGCGAAAGGTCGCGTATCGAATGATTGCGAGGAGGACCGCCGGGATGAAAAAGAGCATCAACCAGAACTCGTAGCGGTTCCCACTGCCGAAGAACACCACGAACAGGCCGGGGATCAGAAGACCCCGTGCGGAAGATCCGATGCTGAACAACAATGAGGCGGGGTGAAGTCGACGCCACGGTACCGCGGGCGGTGGGTGTTCAGACGGCATCGTACTCTTCGTCGGATCCCAGGAGATGGTTGCGAATCCAGAGTGCGCGCCGAGCTTCGAGACCGGGCAGCAAGACGGTTGCGTTCGACGTCCCTGCGGTGTGAATCGAGAGGCTTGCGATCCCGAAGAATCGCTCGAGCGGACCGCGGCTCACGTCGGTGTGCTGGACACGTGATCGCGGAATGTTGATCACAGAGTGCCACAAGACTCCGCGCCGAATCTCCAGCCCTGATTCATCGACGCGGTATGAGTATCGGCGATAGCTAGCTCGTGCGAACGCGTCCGTGCCGAGCTTGTAAAGCACGAGAAGGGCGAGGCCACCGCCGCCGATGACGGCCAGCCTAAATGCTGAGGGTTCAGAGACAATCTGCACCACGCCGAATACCAATCCGATGATGGCGAAGACGGCCGTCTGAATGGTGTGGCCGAGGTAGTCGGCGCGTAGCTTGGCCGGAGCGAGAGGCTGGCGTTGTTGGTCGACCGGGTCTTCTTCTGACGACTCGTCGGTTTCGAGGGGCCGGCTGTCTGTCTCGGGTTCTGATTGCTCCGGCTGGACTCTGGCCGTCGCCGAGAACAAGTCGAGATCGGGGTTGGGGTCGCCGGCTCCGGGTCCCGCGTCGCCATGCGACGAACCGGCCGCCGAATCGGGGTTCTCAGACATGGGTGAGAGCGGTTCCGTTCACTAGGGGCCTGCTGCACGTCGGACGTGGAACCGTCCGGCGCCGGCGATCGGGCGATTCGTCTAAAGGCGCTCCCTCACCCGCCGGCAAAGTGATCATTCGTGAAGACTTACGGTCGACGGCGTCGCCGTCCCCGGCGGTCGCCGAGCGCTGACAGGAGTCTACCTCAAAGCCACCATCGAGCCACGGACGTTCTGGACCCGGTGGGTCGGAGAATTCGCTCTCCGCTCGTCTTTTTTCAGGCACGGGAATCGATACGATGACCAACCCTCTTCGGGGTCGAGGCCCGGTCGAAGGATACCCGCTGCCACCTGACGGATTGAAGAAGGAAGAATCATGAATCGATTGTTCGCACTCTGCCTCGCTGCCGTGATCGTTCTCGGCGGCACCGTGTACGCCTACCAGGACTCGAAGCCAAAGCCCGACGCTGCCAAGCCGGCGGCCGACGCGCCCGCGAAGGTGGACGACGGCCTGACGTTCACGGAGCGCGCCAGCTACGCCCTCGGCGCCAACGTCGGCACGTATCTCCAGACTCTCAAAGGCGAAGAGATCGAGCTCGATTTCGACATGGTCATTCGCGGAATGAAGGACTCGCTCGAGGCGAGTGCCAAGCCGCTCGTCGACGAGTCGACGTGCCGCGAAGCGATCAACGAGTTGAACAAGAAGCGTCGCGACTTCCGCACCAAGCAGCAGGAGAAAGAAGCGGAAGACCGGGCCAAGCAAGGCGATGCGAACAAGCAGATCGGTGCTGACTTCCTGGCCGAGAACGCCAAGAAGGAAGGCGTGGTCTCGCTGCCGAGTGGTCTTCAGTACAAGATCCTCGCCGCTGGCGAAGGTGCCAGCCCCGCGGTGACCGACAAGGTCAAGGTTCACTACCGAGGTACTCTGATCGACGGCACCGAGTTCGACAGCTCCTACAAGCGCGGCCAGCCGGCCTCGTTCGGGTTGAACCGCGTCATCAAGGGTTGGACCGAGGGGCTGCAGCTCATGAAGCCGGGTTCGAAGTACAACTTCTACATCCCGTCCGACCTCGCGTACGGCGACCGTGGAACCGGATCCATTCCGGCTCACTCGGTCCTCATCTTCGAAGTCGAGCTGCTCGAAATTCTCTAGAGTTACCTGCGGTCCAGCGGCTGGATCACGCTCACGGAACCGAAGGGTCGGTCAAGACCGTTCGGTTCCGTGCTTTCGTTTCATCGCTAATCGTTAGTCGCTAGTCGTGTGACCGACTCGGCAACTACTTGGCAAAAGGAGTAGCAGTGAAGATCGTCCCGACCGACTGCGGTGTGCGCTTCGAGGATGAACGCGGCGACGTGGCAATTCCGCTGACCATGATCCTCGGAATCGGTTTGAACTACGCAGGGCACGCCGCCGAGCAAGGCGTCGAACCACCCGAGCGGCCGGTCGTGTTTACCAAGAACCTCGCGGCGGCCTCAATTCACGGCGCCCCTATCCGAATTCCTACCATCTGTCTCGACCCTCCGCAGGTCGATTTTGAAGGCGAACTCGCGGTCGTGATCGGTACGGCCGCTCGCGACGTGCGGCAGGAAGACGCGTTGTCCCACGTGCTCGGTTACGCGAATGCGAACGATGTCTCAGCACGCTGGTGGCAGAAAAAGGGATCAGGCACTCAGTTCTTTCGCGGGAAGTCGTTTGATACGTTCTGCCCACTTGGTCCGGAGCTCGTGCCGGCGGCAGCGATCGCCGACCCACAAGACCTAACGCTGAGAACCTGGCTCAATGGCGAGTTGATGCAGGAGACGTCCACCGGCGACATGATCTTTCCGATCTCGTACTTGATCGCCGAACTGAGCCGCGGGCTCACATTGTTGCCGGGTACCGTGATCCTTACCGGAACGCCGTCGGGAGTCGGCTTTGCTCGCGATCCCCAGCGGCTTCTCACCCACGGCGATCGCGTCGAAATCGAGATCACCGGGTTGGGGCGACTCGAAAATCCCGTCGAGGAAGAGGGACGTGAATGAGCGAGTCCGACGAAGTCGAGTACCTGCTCGGGACAGATCTTCAAGAACTGAACCGGCTCGGCTTTCAGCACCGAGTTTGGGCGGCGGAGTGCCGGCTTCATTGGGAGCGCGCCGGGTTCGGGCCGGGCATGACCCTGCTCGATGTCGGAGCGGGTCCCGGCTTCGCGTCGATCGACCTCGCCTACCTCGTCGGGCCTGAGGGCTCGGTACTTGCCGTCGATCAGTCGGCGCGGTTTCTCGGCTACCTGCGTGATCAGCTTCAACGGCAGGGATTGGAGCACGTCTCGCTCGTGCACTCCCCGCTGTCCGACGCCAAGCTTCCCGAGGGGACCATCGACGGTGCCTACGCCCGTTGGCTGCTCTGCTTTGCACAGGATCCCACCGCGGTGCTCGACCAGATCGCGCTCGCTCTGCGTCCGGGCGGTCGGCTGGCGATCATGGACTACTTCCACTACGCCGCGCTCACATTGGCGCCGCGTGTTCCCGCGCTCGATCGAGTGATCGAAGCGGTGTGCGAAAGCTGGTCGGCGACCGGTGGCGACCTCGACATCGGCAGCCGGTTGCCGGCGCTACTCGACCAAGCCGGATTTCGAGTGCTCGATCTTCAACCGGTGGTGCACACGCCGCGCCCCGGCGAAAATTTCTGGGAATGGCCTCGTCGGTTCTTCCGCGGTTACGTTCCGAGGTTGATCGAACTCGGTCACCTGACCGCTGACGAAGGGGCACGGTTCTTCGAAGAGTGGGACGCGCGCGAGTCGGATCCCAACAGCTTCTTGATGACCCCACCGATGCTCCTCATTACCGCCGAGAAAAAATGAGGGCTAGCGTTCGATGAGAGCGAGGCCAAGCGGCGCCGATCGGCACCGTTTGGCCTCTTTCTGTGTGCTACTCAACACGGCGTCGCGCGCTTACGGTGCCTTTGGGTTCAAGGGCAGGCGGCGAACTCCGTGCAAGCGAGCGTTCCACCGGTGGGGTCGTCTCCGCAGTTCGGATACGGCGCCAGTGGCGCGGGGCCGCTGGTGAACAGCGCCGCCAGCGAGTAAATCGGATCAGAGATGTCGAATCCCTCGTCGTCGTTGGTATCGCACGCATTGACGCAGTTCGTCACTCCGCCGACAAACAGAAGGGTCAGTGACTCGATCGCATCCGAAATGTCGACGCCGCCATCGTCGTTGCAGTCACCACGCACGAACTCCGGTTCGAACGCCGTCGACGCCGCGAAGGAAATGTGCGAGCCAGCGCACACCAGCGACGTACCGACGAAGATCTCGATATCCGGAAACACGACACCGGGGGCGAATTCGACCGGGCCGCCGCTATTCATCGACAAGACGTCACCGGTCTCCACGTCGATGATTTCGATCGTCAACTCGTGCTCGCCAGCGACTTCGTCGACTCGATATTCGCCGTTGCCGGACAGCTCGATGACGTCACCCAAGAAATTGATGACGTCGACGTCGAAGTCCGAGAGCGTGTAGACGTCGAAGGATCCGTCGGGTCCCGTGAAGTCGAGAGTGAATGTACCTTCGAGTTCGCCCACGAAGAGAATAGGGCAGAGGCAAGGGGGTAGGCAGCCTTGAGTGAACTGCCCAGCTGTGATCTCGTACAGCTGCGCTCGGGCGAGCGTGGGCGAAAGAATCGAAACGGAAACCGTTATCGCTACTAAGAGTGCAGGCATCCTCAGTATCGCAAGTGTCCTCCGTAGCGCAGATGTCCTCAGTAGCGCAGATACCCTGAAGGGCCGTGGCATGGGTGTCCTCCGTCATGTGTTGAGAGCCCCACGTGAATGGTAGTGCGAGACATGCCCAAAAGCACGCAGCTTTCCCAACGCTCGCGTCACCCGGCGTCGCGCGGCTAATCCTCTTTTTCCCCCATCAGTTCGCGGAGTCGGACCACGGCACGACTGTGCCGTTTGCGTAACGCTTCGGCCGACACACCGAGCTCTTCCACGAGTTCCGCGTAACTCTGCCCGCGGTAGTCGATCGCCAGAATGACTTCGCGGTCTTGTTCCGCCAACTGTTCGAACGCCTCCGCGAGTTGCGCGAGATGTTCTTTCCGTGACAGAACAACCGAAGGCGTCGACATCTCGGCATCGATCCCATCGAACGGGTCGCCGAGCTCGGAGTGTTCGTGCGCGTGCAGGTTCTTTTCTCTGTTGGGGTCGCGCTTCTGCGTCCGCTCCCGTTCAACGGCTCGTTGCAGAATGAAGTCCGTCATGGTCCTCAGCATCGCGGCGAACGCGCCCGGCCCCTGGTTCTGAAAGCGACCCCGAATGCGCAACAGCTCGATAGACATCTGTTGGTAGATGTCGCTGGCGTCGATGCGTCGTCTCAAATCCCCGGGGATCTTCCGCGCCGCGTAGCCCTTCATGCGACCCGCGTTCTTGTCGATCAAACGCCCTAGGGCCGAGTCGTCGCCCTTGGCGTACCGACTGAGCAGCTCTTCAGACTCCGAATCGAGCGCGGCGCCGACCGGGCGGTCGGCGGGCTCGTCGCTGGAGTGGTTTTCGTTTTCGGACACAGAACCTCCGGCACGATTCTAACCGGGGGCGGCGTCACTCCCTACCGCGACCGACCGAAAAGTCCAACCCACTGGTGTTCGAGCCACGCCACGATGCGCCCTGCAAAGGAACCTTCGAGGCGCCTTGCCGGATGACGCACCAGCATGGCGTGTGGTTCAACCCTGGGGGGTTCACGGGGCAAGATCCTGAACGCCATGCCTCGCTACGCCTAAACTCCAGCCTATGAGCCCGGGCTAAGACCTCGCGAGGACTCCGCGTTCGGGGGGGAACAGAAAAGGGCCACGCCCAACGCAACCATGCGCGTCGGGAGCGGCCTCCTCGAATCTCGTCAGTCGATCGTCTGGGGGCGAGTCTACTTGCGACCCTTCTTCCCGGTCTGCTCCTGTACCCACTCTGGGTCGACCGTGCCCTTGATCGTGATGTTCGAGATGATCCCGTTCATCTGCGTATTCCAGATCAACCCAACGTGCCCGGCCGGGAGTTTCTTGAGGAACGACTTCTTCTTCGAGGTGTCCGACTCAACCGTACCACTGCGAATCGCCTCGAGGACTCCGTTCTTGACGCGAAGTCCGAATCGGGTTCGCGTGTTGTAGCGAAAGCTCAGTTCGGAGCCGGGAAAAGAACCGACGATCTTGGTCCCTTTCATTTTTACGCAACGGGCTCCACCGTTGGACCCGACGATATGCCGACCCTTCTTGTCGCGATAGACGGCGACGACAGCGTCCTGCTTGCGACACGTCGACATCGGCATCAACTCCACGATCATCTCGACCTGTCCGAGCCAGCGAACTTCGTGCGTCCACGAACCCCTCTGCGAGATCAACACGCCACTCGTTCCCTCCGCGGAGCCTTCGTAGCCTTGTGTGAAACGACAGCGCCCTTTCGATTTGGAGAAGCTCGGCGCCCAATCATTGGCGAGTGACTCGGTGACTTGCTCGAACTGATACGTGACCTCTAAGGTCCCGTCATCTTCGAAAGACGCAGTCGTTGCCTCGAGCATATCGAGAACTCGAGCCTTCTCGTCGTCGGATAGCTCCTTCTTGACTCCGGTCTTAGGAGTGTCCTTCTTCTTGTCGTCGGCGAAGCTCGGCGAGGCGATCAAGGCGGCAGTGGCGAGCGATAGAACGAGAAGTGTTGTCAGGCGATGCATGAACGAATCCTCCGTCTTGTTTGATAGGGAGGGTTTGCGACACAAGTGAACACTTGCGCGCGGGTCGTCCACAAACGGTAGACGCCATCGCCGATCGATCAACGAACGGTTTGAACTTAATCGAAACTCGATCGAGCGATCATTGGCGACGCTTGGCTTCTTGTTGGCTATTCCAAGATTCCGCGGATCGTGTCACGGACGATGGACTCGTCCGTGATCCGTCGCGGCTCGTCGGGAGCGCTTCCCATCCGAACGGCGGAACGACTCTCACGCGTAGAACCGGCGGTGCGAGCGGCGGCCGTGCTCGCGCTGAAGTGAATTTCACGGCAGCCGGTCTCGCTGACGATGGACGCAATGTTGTCAGGCCGGACCCCGGCGCCGGGCATCACGATCAATCGTTCCCCGACGGTTTGTGACAACGTGCGGATCAACGACTTGCCTTCGTGCGCAGTGGGACGTTGACCGGAGGTCAGAAGACGAGCGCAGCCACACTCGATCACGGCTGCAATCGCACGAAGCGGATCGGGCGTGTGATCGAAGGCGCGGTGAAACGTGGCGGGTAAGGGGAGGGCTGCTTCACAGATCGCCTTCGTTTGGTCCACGTTCACGGTGCCGTCCGCATGCAAGGCACCGAACACGATCCCGGACGCGCCGGACTCTTTGGCGAAGCGCACGTCGGACAGCATGGTTTCCAGTTCGGATTCGTCGAAGACGAAGTCGCCACTCCGGGCGCGAATCATCACGAACACCGGCAACGAACAGCGTTCGAGTGTGGTCACAACCAGACCGTGACTCGGAGTCGTGCCGCCGGCCTGTAACTCGGCACACAGTTCGATGCGGTGTGCGCCTCCGCGTTCAGCGGCGAGGGCGCCTTCGACTTGATCGACACAGACTTCGCAGAGGATCGACGCTGTCACGGTCTTGCACCCATCAAGAACCCACGGAGCCGGGCTTGCGGTAGTTGAAGCCGAGTCGATTGAGCCGCGGCAAATGCCCGTCGAGGCGCCGACGGAAGTCACTCCAGTCGCGTCCGGCGTCCGGCGTCCACAAGCTCTCAGCCAGCGCGCACACCCGCGGTATCGACATGTACTCGACGTCGCGGGCTGCGGTCATGCGCTCGGTCCACACGTTGCCCTGGCCCCCGAGGACGTGCTTGCGCTCTTGCGCAGTGAGCTCCGCGGGAGTCGGATTGAACTCATAGACCGTCTCGAGCGGGATCACTCCATGCGCTCCGGGTTCGACCGGGGAGTCGGACTGTTGGTAGTCGAAGTAGCAGTGGCTCGTCGGACTCAGAATGACGTCGTGTCCTTCGCGAGCCGCTTGCACCGCGCCGCCGGTGCCGCGCCACGACATGACGGTGGCGTCCGGGACTAGTCCTCCTTCGAGAATTTCATCCCAGCCGATCAGGCGCTTGCCGCGCGCCGCCAACAGCCCGCTCGCTTGGCTCACGAACCAGCTCTGCAGTTCGCCGCCTCCCGACAACGCCTCCGCTTTCATGCGGGCGCGACACTTCGGACACTCTTCCCACCGGACCTTCGGACACTCGTCGCCACCGATGTGCACGTACTCGCTCGGAAACAGCTCGCACACTTCGTCGAACACGTTCGCGAAGAACTCAAACACGGCGTCGTTCCCGGCACAGTAGACGTCGTCGAAGATGCCCCAGTGGGTCTCGACGGCAAACGGGCCGCCGCTGCACGAAAGCTCGGGGTACGCGGCGAGCGTAGCGACCGAGTGACCTGGAAGCTCGATTTCGGGGATCACCTGGATCTGTCGTTCGCGTGCGTAGGCGACGACTTCTCTCACGTCGGCTTTGGTGTAGAAGCCGCCGTATCGTTCGTCGCCCTCGGTCCGCCACGCGGAGATCGACGTCAGTTCCGGGTACCGATCGATCTCCAGTCGCCAGCCTTGATCCTCGGTCAAATGCCAATGGAAGACGTTCAGTCGGTGTTCGAACAGGAGGTCGATGTACTTCTTCACGAACCCAACATCGAAGAAGTGCCGACAGACGTCGAGGTGCATGCCTCGCCAGCGATACGAGGGAGCATCTTCGATGAGGACGGCCGGAAGTCGCTCCGGGGCGCCCTCGATGTACTGCAGGAACGTACTGACCGCACGAGCCACTCCCGCTTCGGTACTCGCCTCCAGGGTGACCGCCGAGGGAGTCACCTCAATGGAGTACCCTTCGTCGGCGTAGCCGTCGGCGCGCCGCAGGGTGAGCGCGCCGCTCGCAGTCAACTCGACGTCGCGCTGGTACACCCTGCGGAGGCCAGCGAGCAACAGTTGCGTCGACGACGGCACATTATCCCAGCCCGAGATCGCCACTCCGCGCAGCGTGCTCGCTCGGAGACTGCCATTCTTGTTTTCGAACTTGGCTGGTTTGGGAACTAGGTTCATGACGCTGCACCGGGAGCGGGGGAGTCGTGGTCGACGATCGCTTGGCTCGTCATTCGTCTGACGCTCCATGCGACCGCGATGGCACCGGCTAGCGCGAACACCAACGAGGTCGCCGCTCCGGGACGTTCGAGTAGCCAGCACCCGACACCGAAAAGCGCACCGAAGATGAGCGACAGGCCACCGGCCATTCCGACGATCGTTGTCAGAATCGAATCGTTGGGTTTGACGTCCGGGGCGAGCGCGCGAACGGGTCCCCACCAACCGATGGGGCGGACGCGTCGGTAGAACTTCACCAAGGCGGTCGGGTCGGGACGTTTCGACAGAAGCAGCGAGACAATACAGACCGAAAGCGTGCAGCCGACCACGACCAGTATCCGGCCCGCCGGTTCTAGTTTGCCCGCGTCGGAGAGCGGACCCAGCGACCAGTAGCCAGACCAGAACTCGATTCCGACACCGGCGAGCACATACTCGAAGACGGGACGGATGTCCTCCATGTAGGTCACGGTCGTTGCCACCAGTCCCGACACGAACAGCGCGATGATCTCCGTCCGGGCTGTGATGCGCCACCAGAGCCACCGCAAGATGTAGATCGGGCCGATGCCGCTCAAGAACGCCAGGAAGAACTCGAACAGACCCCCGATGTAGGTCGAGTTGAACGCGAGGAATCCACCGATCAACAGCACCGAGACGCTCGCACAGCGCGCGACCAGAACGTAGTGACGGTCGGTTTTGTCGGGCGCGAAGAACCGGCGGTAGACATCGTTGACGAAGAACGACGAGGCGAGGTTGACGTGAGTATCGATCGTCGACATGAACGCGGCGAGCAGGGATGCCACCACCAGTCCGAGAAGTCCGATCGGAAGGTAGCGCGTCATCATCACGATGTACGCCCCCTCGGCGTCGGTTTTGGCAACGACAGCCCCGACTTCGATCGTATCCCCTTCGGAAACCGTCGTGCGCATCTGCCAGTCGTCCGCCTCGTCGGGGTGCGCGACCGAGATCTTCTCCGTGGGCGAGTCCGGAGTCGGTGCGACTTCGACCATTCGCTCGACGGAATCGACGCTGGTCACTACGCCGGCAAGCGGTGAGTGCACCTCGAGCTTAGGGAGTACGACGAGCGACATGAGCCCGACGATGATCCAGGGCCACGGCCGCAGTGCGTAGTGGGCCACGTTGTACCAGAGCGAGGCGAGCATGCCGTGTCGCTCGTCCTTCGAAGCGGCGATACGCTGAATGGCGGTCGTGCCGCCGTCCGCACTTTCCACGGACCACCAGCCGACCCCCAGGTACACCGCGATCGCTGCTATGGGCATCGTCCAGAACGCAGGATCGAAGAACCCACTACCGGGAGAGGTTGGAAAGAACGCCGTCGTCTCGGAAGAGAACGCTTTGCCAGGGCCGACGACACTTTCCAGCGCTGCGGAGCCGCCTACTTCGGACCAACAAATGACTGCGAGTGAAATCGCGCCGACCATCGAGATGGCGAACTGAAGAAGGTCCGTGATGACCACCCCCCAGAACCCGGCGAGCAGTGAGTAGGTCATGGCGATGGCGCACGCGATGACGACGGCCCACAGTTCGTCGATGTTGAAGACGCCACTGATGATCTTCTTGGCCGCGACGATCACCCAGTTCAAAACCATGGTGTTCATCACGAGTGCGTGCAGGAGTCCTAAGAAGAAGCGGAGATACTTAGCTTGGTCAGAGCCGTAACGCAGCTCGGTCAACTCCGCCTTCGTCATGACGCCGGATCGACGCCACCAGCGGGCGAACAGGAACACGCCGAGCATGCCGGTCAGCGCGTAGCACCACCACGCCCAGTTCTTC
>JAJFFE010000249.1 GCA_021776775.1 Planctomycetota bacterium
CGATCCGGCCGTCTCGAATCAAGACGACTCCGCCTTCGATCACGGTGCCCGTCATCGTGATGACACGCCCACCCTTGATCGCCAGCGATTCCTGCGCGATGGCCGGAGCGGTCGCCAACAACAGGGCGACGAACATCCAGCGGATTGGGCTACTGCTTTTGTGCGACACGATCATGCCCCTCTTGCTCTCCAAAAATGATTCCGTTGACCATCACCCAACGAATGCTCGTCGTGAACTCCAGCGGTTCGCCGCTCAGCGCGACCATGTCGGCGTCGCGACCCACCGCGATGGTTCCCAGTCGATCGCCCGCCCCCAACAGCTCGGCCGGAGTTCGGGTGATCGCGCGGATGGCGTCTTCTTCGGCCAAACCAAATCGGTGCGCGAACCGCGCCTGCTCGAGAAGGTTGCCACCGGACATCGCGAACGTAACCCCCGCCTTGGCCAACACGCCAGCGGCGTTGCGAATCACCTCGGTCTCCTCGGGGCCACGCACACCACTCGTGGTCAGCGGACCGAGAATGACCGGCACGTTGGCGGCGGCCAATCGATCGGCAATCTTGTAGGACTCTTGACCGCCCACCGCGACGGGCGAGAACCCGAACTCTTTCGACAGCGTCAGCAGCGTGGTCAAGTCGTAGCTGGTGCGGCTGACGCTGAACACCGAGTGTCCTTGGGTGAGCTCCGGTCTTCGCGCTAACGTGGCCCGGAGAATCCACACGACCCCCATACGGTTGGTCGGTTGCCGCACGTAGATGCTGTCGGGCCGTTGCCGCGCGACGTTAAGGCGCTGCGGATCCGAGCAGAGATTGAGGATGAGCGACCCCTCTGCTTTGACCAGTTGCGTCGACCGCGACGCGCCGTGGGTCTTGACCAAACTCGAGAATCCGGCGACGACGTTTTCGGTGCCGGGCGTCGGAGCCAACGAGGTCGTCCCTTGGTAGAGCGCGTGGCGCAGCGCCTGGTCATCGAAGTCGAGTGCACGTGACACCGAAAAATTGGGTGTCACCTCGCGGGTGAACTCGTCGGTCCCCCCGGCAATTCCGGCGCGACTGTAGGCGTCGACGAATCCGGGCAACAAGGTAACACCCGGAAGATCAACGACGTTCGCTCCCGACGGCAACTCGAGGTCACGGCCCACGGCGACGATCTTGCCGTCCTCCACCAAGACCTGGCCGTTTTCGATCGAAGGCCCCGGCATGGTGTGCACGCGACTCGCCGTGTAGAGAACGGTCTCCGCCGAAGCGTCGAACCCGGCGAGGACGACTGCGGCAGCGAGCAGAACTGTCCAGTGTTTCATCGACATCCTCTTCATTCTCGTGTACCCACGACGTTGCCCGCGACAACCACGCGGACGGGACGGGAGGAAAGGTTCAAGGGAGTGCCGGTCCAAACCACGAAGTCGGCCGGACCGCCACGGGTGAGTTGCGCGGTGTCGTCGGCCATTCCCGAGAGCTGCGCACCCGTCACGGTCAAACCGAGCAGAGCCATCTCGGACGACATGCCAGCGTGGTGAGCGAGTGCAGCGGTCGTTCTTATCTGTGCGGGCGAGTCGCCGGCGAAGGCAACGGCCACGCCGCGGCTCGCCGCGGCGGCGAGTTGCTTCAAGTACGAATCGTAGTCTTCGCCGGACACCGGTCTCGCGATGATCCCGACGCGCTGTGCGTGCAACTCGTCGATCAAGCTACCGATCTTCTCCGGACCGAGCAGCGCCGCCCGCAGCTGGTGACTCTTGACGATTTCTAGCGCGGCGCGAATCTCGGGGGCGGTAACGGCTTCGATGATCGCCGGACGCTTGCCATCCAACACGGCGTCGATGATTCTACGTCGTTCTTCGACGAGCATCCTCTCGGCCGCGGCGGGAAGGTAGAGCCGCGTCGGTTCCGGTTCCCCGGAGAACGTGTCGTTCAGCATGTTGATCTGACCGACGAGTGAGACCGGGAATCGATCGGTATTGCGACTGCGTTCGCTCAACACGAACTTGCTGGCGATCTCTGGCGCAACGAACGACTCAGGCGTACCGAGACGTAGCTGCCCGAGCGCACCGGCGGAGGTATTGATCGAAACGGGAGCGAGCGCAACGTGCGGAAAACCTCCGCGCAACATCGCCTGGGCCGACTCAGAGGTCGGATCAGCCACGTCGAGGGCGCGCAGCTGACTGGCGTCGGATTCGGTGTCGTCGGAAAGAAGAGTCGACTCGCCGAGGTACGAATGCGCGCACACCAACCCCGGCGTGACCACCGCGTTCCCGAGGTTGAAGACTGGTGTCGAGTCGGGGATCTGAATCTCGTCACCGATCGCGACGATCTTGCCGTTCTCGACGAATAGCGTCCCCGCGCTGAACTTGCCATCGCGCAGAAGTCGTCGTGTCGTGACCGCGTACGTGTCGGGTAGCGTCTCGGGCAGTTCGACCGAGGCGGTCGACTCTTCCGACTCTTCTGATTCGATCGGGCGATCATCGAGGTCGAAGATCGTTCGGTCGATATCGATTCGGAACTCATGGAGGTCGCCACCAAACTTATCGAAGTGACGCTTCCAGTATCCGCTCGAGAAAATCGTGGCGCCCCGCACGGCGACGTCGCGATCGTGAACGATCTCGCCTTGGGAGATCACGAGTCGGGCGGGAACACTCGGATCCAAGGGATCTCCGGCGAATACGGCGATGTCCGCCTGCATTCCCGGCGCGATCGTGCCGAGTCGGTCGCCGACTCCAAGGATGCGGGCCGCGTTCACGGTGACTGCGCGCAGCACTTGATCGGAGCCGATCCCCTCGGCGCGCGCCGCTGCCATTTGCACGCGAAGAAATCGTGACGAACGCGGACCGGTACCGAAGGTGGCGAGCGCCCACTGCTCGGTCGCTCCCGCGACTGTCGTCAACCACTCAGACGTACGCTTGGAGCGATAACTGGGGGTCGCCCCCAACTCCCACACGGGGCCGACGACCAAAGGGACCTGCGACAACGCGATTTTCGGCATGGCGCGATCCGCGAGGCTCATGCCGTCGAGCACCAATCGAATGTCGAACTCGCGAGCGAGCGAAAGAGCCCACTCGGCGGCATCAGCGTGATGCACTTCGAGTCGCAGCGGAATCTTGCGATCGAGAATCCGAATGAGCAACTCTTCGGTGCGATCGGCTTGCGTCACCGTGGGGGCTCGGCCCCCGCGACCGCGAGCCCCGCGGCCTCCGAATCCGCCGCGGCCACGACGTCCTCCGGCCTGGCGATTCGCTGCGCCGCCACCGCCAGCCAAGCTACCCGGCGCTTCGCCGTTGTCGACAGCGTCGAATGCTTGTTGCAGTCGTTGAAACTGAGCGTAGCGCGCCCGAGAGTCGGCAGCCGTGATCCCGAGCGACGCTTGCACACCCGCCTCAGCGTGGATGACGAGTTCCTTCACGCTGTTCACGGGAGCAACACGAAGAACCGCTCCTTCGCCACCAAAGTTGCCGCGGCTACTCGGCTGCACGTAGACCGCAGTCACTCCCTGTTCGGAAACCTCGCGCCAACTGTCTTGCCACGGATCGACGCCATCGAGGATGCGAAGCGATCCTCGGCTACTCGACTCACCACTCACCCCGGAGGCTAGCCAAAGAACACTGCGACTGTCGATCAAACCGGGAACAAGCTGATAACCCGCAAGATTGATCACCCGAGCACCGGAAGGGACATCGACCTCGGCTGCCACCGCGGTGATCTTGCCGTCCTCGATGACCACCGAACCGACGAAGGTGCCAGCGTCGGTCACGGTTTGGATCGTCGCTCCCTGGAGGACTAACGGCTGCACCTTCTGGGCTGAAGTGTCAGCCTCGGCGGAAGTATCAGCCTCGGCGGAAGGGTCAGCCTCGGCGGAAGGGTCAGCCACGGCAGAAGTGTCAGCCTCCGTGGGAATCTCCGCTGCTCGGACAAGCGGCACTATCGCCAAAAGAAACACGAACGGCAAAACGACGAAGCCAGCGCGAAGCTGGCCGCGACGCGACCGACACCTACTCTTGCTCATGGGTACTCCCGGTAATCCCAGAACTGCTTCCCACTCCGGTTCAATCGAACCGCACGCGAATCTGCAACCCGAACTGTCCGTTGTAACGCGATGCCGGATCGTACCTTGTTTGGAAGTCGCCCAGGACCGCGAAAGTTCCGGACGGGCCTTCCGAGGACACGAAGCGCCCTGTGGAGACAGCTCGCGCGACCGTCCGTTCTCAGCGATGACCATCCGGCCACCGATGAAAGGCAGGCAACTCGCCGCTTGGAGGATCCTCGGACGAGATTCGTTTGGATCGACGACCGTGACCGGCGAAGATGCGCACGGGAACTAGCACCGACTGAATCCGCGTAACCGTGAGGAATGCTATGACGTATCGGGTGACCATTGCCGTGATCTCTCTACTCAGTTTCGTCGCCACTGCCCATGCGCAGGATCCGAAACTGTACTGGGGCGACTACAGTAACGACGTCATTCGACGGTCGAACCTCGACGGGACGGCGGTCGAAACGATTTTGACGAGTTCGGTGGGTAACCCGAGTTGTCTCCACCTCGACGGTGCGGGGAAGATGTACTGGTCGGACAGTGGGGTCGGAGCCGTCTTGCGTGCAAACACAGACGGGTCCGACGTCGAGACACTTCACCTCTTCGCCTCGCCGTTCGCGCTGGCGCTCGATCCCACCGAGGGCAAGATCTACTGGATCGATCGTGCGACGGACGTGCTCTACCGATCCAATCTCGACGGAACCGTGCTCGAGGATGTCTCTCTCGTTGCTGGGGGTTCACCTCAGTCAGCCGACTTCGATCCCGTCAACGGCAAGTACTACTGGACCGATTGGACCAGTGACGAGATCTCCCGAATCAATACCGACGGCACCGGGTACGAAGTTGTTGTCTCGGGCCTCAGCCAACCGTCCGGCGTCGCAGTCGACAGCGTGAACGGAAAGATCTACTGGTGCGATCGTCAGCCCGGCAAGATCCAACGAGCAAACCTCGACGGCACCGCGATCGAAGACCTCGTCACGACCGGGTTGAGTAGTCCCTCGGGCATCGTGGTCGACCCAGTCGCCTTCACCATGTACTGGACGGACGTCATCGCCGACAGCATCTCCAGCGCCACCATGCTGGGTGTCAGCGTCGAGACGCTCTTCACCGATCCGGGAAGCTCACCACTGAGCCTCGCCTTGTCGGAGGCGGGCGCTACCGGCACGCTCTTCAGTCGTGGTGACACCAACGCCGACGGAAGCTTCGACATCTCTGACGCCGTATTCTCGTTGGCGGCGCTGTTCATCATCGGATCCCCGCCCGCGGCGTGTGAAGACTCTGCCGACGTCAACGACGACGGCACGTTCGACATCTCGGATGCGGTCTATGCGCTAGCGTCTCTCTTCCTCCCGGGATCCCCCCCGCCAGTTGCTCCGCTCACCTGTGGCGTCGACCCGACCGCGGACAGCCTGGAGTGCGCAAGCTTCATCGCGTGCCCGTAAGATCAGACTGCTGCCAGTGGCCGACCGCCCGACTCGAGATCATCGTCGCAAACGGGGCGCTCACCGTTCATCCGAACCGACGATTCGTCGCACCGGTCGGATACCCAAGTCGCTCGACGTGACTTGTTCGCTCCACCAGGTTCGGTGCGACACTCTGAGTTCAGAGGGCACCGTCTTGAAAGAGCCGCCCCGTACCATGCGCCAACCGTTTAGTTCTTCGAGACGCGAGCCGTCGCCCGGCGAGAACGCGGCTGTGTACGGCCCCCTCGGATCCTGGCACCACTCGCGGACGTTGCCCAGGGTGTCGTGGAGCCCGAAACGGTTCGGGCGGAAGGAGCCGACCGGCGCGTGGAACGGCCAACCATCGCGCACTTCCAAACAGAGGGCATCGACGAGCGCCGGGTCGAACTCGCTCAGCGTTGCGTCAGCGATATTCGCGATGGTTCCAAGGTCAGACACATCGGGGGAACCCGGCCACGGAGTGTCGTCACCCGCGCGCGCCGCGTATTCCCATTGCGCTTCGGTCGGAAGGACAGCCCCGATCATGAGCAGCACGTCACGCGCCTCCCGCCAATCCACCCGTTCGACCGGGTGCGTCAGCGTCGCTCGGTAGGCGTTTCCGGCGGGCGAGACTTGTTTGAAGCCCGTGTAGTAGTGGCTGTTCTCCCAAGCCAAGCGCGACCACTGCGCTTGGGTGATCTCGAACTTCGAGACGAAGAAGGGATCGAGGTTCACGCTCGCGATGGGATTCTCGACAGCTTTCACGGCACTCGAGTCGTAACGCTTGGCACCGGGATCATGGCTCTGGGCGCCGATCTCAAAACGGCCGCCGGGAAGCAGCACGTAGACGATTCCCGACTTCGCGTTCATCGCGAATCGACCGGGCGATCCCTCGGGAGCGAGCGGCGGTCGATCACCCGTCAGGACATCGACGAACTCGTGTAGTCCGCTCATGGGATCGGGCCCGATCGGAAGGAGTCCACACTGTTGCGGCAACTCGAGTCCCCCATAAATCGGCGAACGTTGAATCTCGGCACGGGCGTCGTCCCACGCCTCGTGCAACTCGGCCTCCCGCGCCTCCAGTCCGCGGGCGAGGGCCAACCTCCACTTCATGTTGGCGTAGACGCCATCGCGGTGGTCCGAAGCCAGGAATGAGTGGAGCTTCTTGGTCAGACCGAACAGCGTCGCTTCGAGGTATTCATCCCGGGGGTTTTCAAAACGCCACGTTCTCTGTTGCGACACGCGCGCTTCGAATTCTGCCAGTCTCTGTGCGATCTTGCCGAGGTCGTGATCGGCACCGAGCGTTCGCCGGCGTTCCGCGACGACTCTTCGGAGCCTATCGTACTCTTCAAAGTCGCGGTGAAACTCACGATCGATCCGTTCATCCTCCGCGGTGCGCGGCAACGCCCGGGTTTGCACTTCTGTGAGCCGAGCAAAGTGCTCACTCTTTCGATCATTGAGCGGCTGGCCCCACTCCGCGAACCATTCGAGGTAACTCGGAATCAAGGTCGGATCGATCGGCCAGAGACGCTCCGCCACACTGACCGCAGAGTCGATGCGGCGCATGTCCATCAGTCGCGTGAGATCGTCGCCGCGGATTCCCAGTTCAAACTGCTGCCGCACGGTCACGACGCCCGCGATCGCGACCACGAGCAGGAACACGGTCGCAACTGTTAGCCCGACGACATTGCGCCCGACGTACTTTCGCACGCGATAGCCCCAGGTGGCCGGCCGCGCCTCCACCGGACGACCGTCCAGGTAGCGGAGCAGGTCTTCAGCGAAGTGCCCGGGCGAGGCATAGCGCCGGTGCGGTTCCTTGGCGAGCGCCTTCATGGCGATGGTCGCGATATCTCCGGACAGGACGCTGCGGAGACGTCGCGTATCGGTGTGGCGAGCTTCCGCGATGGCGGTGGTGTCGGGCAGCCCCTCCGCCGAGTGCGTCAGCGCCGTGCTCGGACGGGTTGGCTCACGCTCGCAAATCACACGCTCGATCTCCTCGATGCGATTCGAGCGGATGGGGTGCGGACTGCGTCCACAAAGTAGTTCGTACAGGATCACCCCGAGCGAGTAGACGTCAGTGCTCACGGTCGCTGGCTCGCCTCGCACTTGCTCGGGGCTCGCGTAGCCGGGCGTCATGATGCGCAACTGAGTCACCGTCGCCGCCACCGGTTCACCGACGGCTTCCGGGTCGAGCACCTTGGCAATTCCGAAGTCGAGGAGCTTTGGTTCGCCGGTCGAGGTCACCAGGATGTTACTCGGCTTGAGGTCACGGTGAACGATAAGGCGGTGGTGCGCGAACTGCACCGCGTGACAGACGTCGATGAAGAGCTCCACACGCTCCCGTACCCCGAGCCGCTCTCGGTCGCAGTGGTGGTCGATCCGGAGGCCGTCGACGAGTTCCATGACCAAAAAGGGCACGCCATCGT
This sequence comes from Planctomycetota bacterium, assembly GCA_021776775.1. GTDB lineage: Bacteria > Planctomycetota > UBA8108 > UBA1146 > JAJFFE01 > JAJFFE01. Next base: position 7,887 of record JAJFFE010000249.1, read on the forward strand.
CGGTCGCTCCGCCGTCGTAGAATCGTGCGATGTGGGAGTGCTCGAGCCGCGCGAGAACTTGCCGCTCGATGTGGAAGCGGCCGAGGATTTCATCCGTGTCGAGTCCTCGCTTGAGGATCTTGATCGCCACGGTCCGTTCAATGTCGTCGCCGACCCGTTCGCCTCGATAGACCGCACCCATGCCACCACGCGCAATGAGCGAGACGATTCGGTAAGGGCCAATGCGTCGCTCGACGTAGGGATCTTCGACTTCGACGCTGTCCCGGCCCAAGGAGTCGTGATTTACGCTCGAGGTAGCGAGCAGATCCAGGCCATCACCAGACGGTTCGAGGAAACGCTCCGAGTTTGCGTCGCACGCGAGAAGCGTCACCGCCCGTTCGCGTAACTCCGGTTCACCGACGCACGCCTCATCGAGATAGGCGGCACGATCTTCGGGAAGTCGCGCCAACGCGCCATCGAAGATCTCTTGCAAGCGATTCCAGTCCCCCGACAAGTGCCCTCCCCGGCGCCCGGATTCGCGTCCGGGGTCTGTTCACGATAGTACTGCGGGGAGTCGTGAATCCAAGGCATAGTGTCGGCCACGAGGTTCTCATCGGTTCCTCGAGTCCAGTACCGAGGTCACGGACTCTGCAGGCGAATCGGCTGATTCGCCTGCAGATTCCGACCGACGCGGACGCTACGCGAGACCTACGGGCAGACGGGGTTGTCGAGACAGTCGATGGCGTCCGCCGTCGGGTCTTGACCGCAGCCGCTCGCGAAGGGGAACGCAGGTTCCTCGCCGCCAGCGAACAAGTGAGACAACAGGAAGATAGCGTCGCTGATGTCGACCCCGCTGGCGTCGTTTGCGTCACATGCATCCGCGCAAGTGACGTCTCCGCCTTCGAACAACGTGGCTAAGAGGCCGACGACATCGGCGACGTTGACAGCGCCGTCGGTATTGCAGTCGCCGCGCACGAAGAGCGGTACGACGGTCGCCGGCAACGTGTCGCTCACCGTAACGACCCACGACTGGAGTCCGGTCCCGCCTCCTGCTAGAGCACGCAGCAGAAACGAGTGATCCCCAATATCCGAGGCGTTGGGGGTCCAACTGATCAGCCCGGTGTCCGGATCGATGGTAGCCGACGCCGGGCCGATCCCAAGTTGGTAGCTGATCGGGACTGTGGTGGCGCCGGCGAGGTAGCCGTCCGCATCGTAGACGTACGGCTTCCCGGGTGCCGCGACGGTGACCGGCGTACTGACGAGGACTGGATCGACGACGGGGTCACACGGGGCTTCGACGGTGCAGCACTGAATGCTCCCCGCCACGCCGCCGGACGCGACACACTCGATGCAGTACGTCCCAGCGAGGCAGCCGGGCACGGTGAAGATGCCAGCGAAGGGATCGACGCCGCCGATCGGGTTGCCGTCGCGCGTCACAATGATGTCGATGCAGCATTCGGGGTCCGCGGCGGGCGGGTTCCAGATCAAGTTGATCCCTTGCGGTGTGACCTCGCACATGAGGTCAGCGATGCACGGATCCGGAACACAGTCGTCTTGCTCGACGGTGCAACAGACCTGCGACGGCGGCACACCGGCGGCCGGATCGGACGTGCACCTGAGGCAGTACTCGCCCGGCTCGCACGGACCCGGAACCACGTACATGCCGTCGAAAGCGCTCGGCAGGATCACGGGCGGCTGACCCGGTGCGAACAACGACAACTCCTGACAACACGTGTCGTCGGTCGGCGGCGTCCAGCTGAGCACGACCGCGCCGGTGGCCGGGTCGACGTCGCAGTGCAGATTGGTAATGCAGGGATTACCGCAATCCGGCAACGTGATGCAGTGGTCGACGGCGCAACAATCTACCAGGGAGGCGTCATGCAGCGTCACTTGGAAGCAGAGACTGCCGGGTGTCCCTCCAGAGATCTGCGTCGAGAGGGTGATCGATGCTCCGGGCGCCAACGGTGGATAGTTGAAGGCATCCGGAGTGAACGTAACCCTTAGAGGTAGCGACGGATTGCCGAGCAGGAACGTGTTCTCGGCCGTGATCGTCGAGATGTTGGTGATCGTAAAGGTGTAGTTGTAGAGACCCGGGGCCGACGGATCACACTCGATGATCTCGTTGGAGATGTTCAGGCAGTCGCAGTTGGGTAACGTGACGCAGACTTCCTTGCCGCAGCACTCCTCGAAGTCTTCGTCGAGCATGCCGACTGCAAAACAGACCCGCTCCCCCGCCGTGCCGTTTGCAATCGTGACGGTGACGGTGGTCGAGTCTCCCGGCGCGAGCGGCGGACTTTGCGGGATCACGTTCGGTGCGATCGTGACCGGAGCCCCGGGCACGGTCGATGTCGTCGGCAGCACCAAATGGGTGACGTCGACGCCGCTGTTGTTCTGAAGATCGAACGTGACGGTGTACGTCCCGGAGGTCGGGTCCGTCAGGTCGCACTGCACGTCGACGTTGGAGACGCCCGCGCAGCCGAACTGCCCGAAGACTTCTGGAATCAAGACCAGTGTGCCGAGCGAAGTCTCGTACGTCGGGCTGTACCACGACGAAATGAACGTGCTTTGGTTCCAACGACCGCGGAGATTCAACGCGGGGTTGGTGTTGTCCTGTTTACGAACCAGCCAGTTGAAGTAGCCTTCGCGCGCCGGCCCGACGGCGACCGCCGACAATCCGAACCCGGGCACGATGCCGGGGCTTCCCGCATCCTCGCCGAACTCCCAGTCAAATGTGACTCCACCATTGATGAGTGGCACCTTTTGGCCGGAGGGCAACCCCAACGCCTGCGCCGTAATCCGCAGCGTCCGGGCCACCGTCCACATAGTGTAGAAGTTGTTTCGGTTCCCTTCGCCGAGGTTCCCGACCGAGTCGACGTGCCACACCGCACCCAAGCGATCGAGCGCGGCCTGACGCTTGGCGGCGATGGTATTGAGGGGCGGCGGCTCGAGCGCGAAGATCGAACCTGGTGTCACCGACGTCTCGGTTTCCACGAGCGCGAGTCCCGAGAGACCGGCGGCGGTGGTCGCTCGACCATGAGTCGGTATCAGTTCCGAGGTGTTGCCGTATCCGAAGAGCTGCGGACCGGCGGCGTTGACCTGATGGTAGATCAGGGCGTATTCCGCCTCTTGCTTGATCCAGTCAGGCACCGGCACCGAATAGTTGGTCTGTTCCGCGCCCTCCAAGGCAACGAAGTACCAACTCGCGATCGACATGTCGCTGTTGGTCGTCGGACCGGAGTAGAAGAATCCACCGCGCGGACCGGTCAGCGGTGCCGAGTTTTGCTGGGTACCGGTGAAATCGACGAGATCCTCGACGATGGTCAGATAGGGGTCCCCCGCAAATGGGCCGACAGTGACAAGCCGCGAGGGTGACAACGACGCGATGATCCCGGCGGTGACGATGGGTACTTCGTAGCCGAGATAGGACGAACTCGGGCACGGGTTGATGCTGCGACCGTTTCCGTTGAGATCCGAGACTCCCGCCGCGATCGCGCCGCGCGCAACATCGGCGTTCGCCGCGACGGTCCCCGCCGGCGCCATTCCCGTGAAGATGTAGTCGAGCGCCTGCTGGACGAACTCGGCGTAGATGTCGCTGTCGCTTGCGACCGGCGTGGTGGGCAAGTGCCCCTTGTTCCCGAAGCACCACAGCGCAAATCCGGTTTCGGAGCAGGGCGCGGGGCCCGGCCACTGACCCGTGGGCAGCTGCGTCAAGTAGAGGCGACGCAGCCCGTTCTCGATCGCTATGTCGACGTCGACCTGAAGACTCGCGGTCTGCGGAGTCGAGATCGGATCGGTCGGGTCGATGATCTCGATCTGCACCGTGTCGGAAAGCGTCGTCGTTCCGTCGGTAACGGTCAGGGTCGCGTCGACGACCTCCTTCGTCGTCGCTCCGATGAGTGTGAAGGTCACCTCTTCGACGATGAAGCGCGGCTGCGCAATGACACCCGAAAGGCTTCCGTCATCAGTGATGAGCACGTTCGGGTTCGGTCCGAATGACCAGGTGTAATTCCAGCCGACCGCGACCGGGTCGCCGCCGTTAGCGTTTCCCCACACCAAGGTACCGACGCCGGGACGCGCGGGGTGCGGCTCGACGCGCGGTGGGTTGGGTGCCCCCGGCATGACGTTGACCTGGGTCAGTTGCGCGGCAACCGGAGTCGTCGCAATCAGAACGAGCAGGGCTACGAGCAGCGACGGTCGATTCATGGTCACTCTCTTCTTCGACTTCAGGACAACAACGCTCAGGGACAGGGAGGAAACACGGCACACGAAAGAGAATCCGGGGTCGGATCTGGGCCGCAGCTCGAGGCCGGCGGCGGAAGCGGACCGCTCCCAGAAAACAACGATCCGAGCTTGCTGATCGCATCGGCGATATCCAGCAGGCCATCGTCGTTACAGTCGCACGCATCATCACAGGGCGGTGAAGGCGCACCGGAGAACAGCACGCTGAGCAAGGTGATGGCGTCGCCGATATCGAAACCGCCGTCCGCGTTGCAATCACCGCGAACGAAAGTCTCTTCGTCACAGGAAGGAACAACGAGGCAGATGGCGGCGACACAACAATCATCGAGCGTCGCATTGTGAAGGGTCAGGAGGTGGCAGATAACTTCGCCGGGCAGTAGACCGGAGACGACCGTGGTCAACTCCGCCGTCCCTCCGGGTGCGAGTCCGATGCCCTCATGAACTTCGGGATCGAATACGACTCCGACCGGGAGCACCGGGTCGCCAAGGTGAAAGCCAAACTCCAACACGAACGGACCAGCATTGGTGACGGTGAGGGACAACACATAATCCCCGGAGCCGTCCGTCGCGCAGGCGAGTTGCTGCTCGATGACGTCGAGGCATCCAGACTGGGCGAGGAGAGGAGGTGCGAACCCCACCCACATGAATCCCACGACACCGAAGACCATCGCGAAGCCACAGCGTTCGCCCATACGATCCCCCAACTTCGCGCGCAAACGGCGCGACGAAACAACCGGCATTCGATTACATCTGTTCTTCGAGCCCGAGATTACCCTAGCCGATCGAGCCCGAATGCGACAAGAGTTTGCGTCCCCGCGCGTGGAATAGTCCATTGGCAGATCCATCCCAGCACGCTTGGAGGAGTCGCATGGTTCGCTTTCCAATAGCTCTGTGTCGCTATCTTCGACGGTCCATATCTGCGAATGCACCGAACAGTGGGACGCCCCCTGCGATCGACACGATCCCCGGCGGTGCGGACGCTATTGAGCGAGCCGAGTTCAAGATGACGATGTCGAAGGCTCGCAACCCTCGCCGAGTCAAGCGGCAAATGGACGGCGAACGTGGTGGTCGCCGTTCGAGCGAGCGTTGTCTCCGCTCAGGTTCATCACGCGTCAGCAACGTTGTCGAATTCGTGCACGGCATGACGGACATTGGCTCGCTGTAAGCCTGAATGGTAGCAAGAGCCTCACGCGCACTGACACACCCAAGGCAGCGTGCTCCAACTAGTCAGGATTCGAATTGGTTTCTAAGATCTCGATCGTGCCGCTCTTCCTCGTCGTCGGACTCGCCGCAGAACGCGGTGAGTGCCGGAGTGGACCTCATGAAGCGTCTCGATGCGTTCAACGAAGAACGAGCCGGACGCGGTGAAGGGGCGGTTCGTCTCGGCATGGGAATCCACACCGGGGACCTCCGACTGGGAATCATCGGTGAAGTGGAACGCATCGAGGCCACGGTGATCGCGGACGCCGTGAATATCGCGTCGCGTCTCGAGGGGCTGACGAAGCGGTACCACTGTTCGATCTTGATCAGCGGAACCACTCGCGACGCCCTCGATGAGCCGGGTCGTTATCGTCATCGGTTCGTCGAGAAGG
>JAJFFE010000250.1 GCA_021776775.1 Planctomycetota bacterium
CGTAAACGCCATCGACGTTGGTCGCTCCGGTATCGAAGTCGCGGACGATCGCGCCCCGGGCGTCGAGCTCGAGCGCCGGCAACCACGCGAGCAGCACCTCCTTCATTTTCGACTGCCCCAACGCCTCGATCACCATGTCGACTGCGAGGTCGGTTTCGGTGCCCGGCACCAGCACCGTGCGGCCTTCGGCGTCGAGCTGGGTCTCGGCCACTCGAAGGCCGGTGACGTGAGGTCCGCCGAGGATCGCGACCGGCTGCCGGTGAAACATGAACTCGCCGCCGTCGGCTTTGGCCAACGCGTACTCGAACTCGTACGCGCTCATGTCGTCCGCACCGCGACGGTAGACAATGAACGCGGTGCTGGCGCCGAGTCGCTTGGCCTGCGTGATCGCGTCGATCGCGGTATTCCCACAACCGATCACCGCGACCCGATCGCCGACGGCCACCTCGTCTAGCGGCGACGTACGGATCTCCTCGATGAAGCTCAACGCGTCGACTACTTCGGGCAGCTCTTCTCCCGGAATTCCCAGTCGATGGGTCCCGCCGAGTCCGGTTCCGATGAACACGGCGTCGAACTGTTCCCGAAGGGTGTCCATGGAGACGTCGCGACCGACTTCGACCCCTTCACGAAACTCGACCCCGAGCGAACGGACCAGCTCGACCTCGGCCAGGCTCACTTCAGGCTTCATCTTGTAGTAGGCGATGCCGTACGTGTTCAGCCCTCCCGCGAGCAGACGTTTCTCGTAGACGACCGTTTCGTGACCGAGCCGGGCCAGCTCCGCCGCGCATCCCAAACTCGCCGGCCCCGCCCCGATCAAGACGACACGCTTCCCCGACTTCTCGGCGGCAGCGGACAACACCGTAATGTCATTGTCGAAAACGTGATCGGTCGCGTAACGCTGGAGGCGGCCGATCTTGATCGGCTGTTCGTCACGATCGAGCAGCACGCATGCGCCTTCACACAGAACTTGGGTAGGACAGGCGCGAGCGCAGCTAGAACCGAGAACGTTCGCTTCCAGGATGGTGCGCGCCGCCCCGGTGAGACTTCCGGCGGCGATCTTCTGGATGAACGCCGGGACGTCGATTCCCGTCGGGCACGATTGGATGCACGGCGCGTCGAAGCAGTACAGACAACGTTCCGCTTCGACCCTTGCTTCCTGCTTAGAGTACCTTGGCGCAATTTCAGCCATGGTTCGGCGGGCAGTTTTAGCGTCGACGCGCGGTCGAATCGGCATCTGTCTCCTCGTTCAAACTCTGCGGTTCGGTCGATCGTAGCGACGCCCCGGATTTCCACGAAGTCTGTGTCCGCGCGTGGCGGACGTCAAGATCTTCACGGCTTGACTTCACCGCAGGCGACATCGAGCGCCTCGATGAGGAACGCGGCGTCGTCACGGGTGATGCACATCGGCGGCTTGATGCGAAGCACGTTGCCGGACAACCCGCCCTTGCCGATGAGACAGCCGAGGTCCTTGACCCTTTCGTGGATCTTCGCACAAGCGTCGGTCGCTGGCTCCTTGGACTTGCGATCGGTCACCAACTCTACGCCGATCATGAGACCGAGCCCTCGCACGTCGCCGATGATTGGGTGCTTGTCCATGAGGCCACGCAGGTCGTCGAGCAGCGCCCCTCCCACCTCGAGGGCGTTCTGCTGGAGGTTCTCACGATCGATGACATCGAGCACCTCCTTGCCGATGGCACACGCCACCGGATTGCCACCGTAGGTGTTGAAGTGAATGCGGTCGGCTAGCGCTTGCGCAATCTCGGGTCGGGTCACGACGGCAGCGAGCGGTGTTCCATTACCGATGCCCTTGGCCATGGTCACGATGTCTGGCGTGACACCTTGCGTCTCGAACCCCCAGTAGTGCGTCCCGGTGCGCCCGAAGCCCGATTGCACTTCGTCCGCGATACAGAGACCACCGGCGGCACGAACCGTCTCGTAGGCACGGGCAAGGAAACCGTCGGGGTAGACCACCGTTCCGCCGACCCCTTGGATCGACTCGGCAAAGAATCCCGCCACCTGCCCCGGGGTCGCCGTGCGAATCAAATCTTCGATATCTTCGGCGTACTTCACCCCGGCGTCGGGATCGTCGTGCCCCCACGGGCCACGGTACGGATCGGCGTTGCGCGCATGGTGCACGCCAAATCCTTGCGGTGAGTTGTACTTCCAGCTGCTGTGCGCGGTCAGCCCCATGGCCGGCGCGTTGCCGCCGTGGTAGGCGTTGCGCAGCGCAATCACGTCGTAGTTGCCGGTGTAGAGCCGCGCCATGAGGAGCGCCAGGTCGTTCGCTTCCGATCCTGAGTTCACGAAGTAGCAGACACTCAAGTCTCGGGGCAACTTGCTAGCGAGTGCTTCACCGTAGTCCGCGATGTTCGGGTGCAGGTAGAGCGTCGTGACGTGCTGCAGCGTTTCCATCTGCCGGGATGCCGCGGCCACCACGTCTGGGTGGCAGTGGCCGACGCTGATCGTCACGATCCCTCCGATGCAGTCGAGGAACCTCCGCCCGGTTTCGTCGTACACCCACTGCTGAGCGCCTTCGACAATCATGAGCGGTCGCTGGTAGTACGTGAGAAGACTAGGCGTCAGGAACTGCTTGCGGCGGGCCATGACGTCTTTGTACGACGGTCCCTCGTACGGTCGCGGTCGGTGATCGGTCGGCGGTAACTCTGGTAGCGTCATGCGGATCTCTCCCGCGTTCCTGACATGAGAATGAAGTACACGACGAAGGCCACGCCGAACCCGATGAACCAAGCGAAGTGGTACAGCGACGTCCAGATGGATCCGTCCGTGAGTTCGATCGCCCCGACGTTGTTCAAGAATCCCGGCACGTTCGGAAGGATCGCCAGAACCAGCGCGATGAGCGCAGCGACGTTGAATCCCTTGTGATACGTATAGGCGCCATCGACGAGGAACAGATCTTCGACGAGGAGCTTGGTCTTGCGAATCACGAAGTAGTCGCAGATCAAGATGCCGCCGATCGGACCGAGCAGCGCGGAGTAGCCGATCAACCAAGCGTAGATGTAGCCGCTCGGATCCTCGGCGAGTTTCCAAGGCATCATCAAGACGCCGATGATCCCCGTGATCACGCAACCGGTCTTCAGGCCGATGCGGCGCGGCGCAAGGTTCGAAAACGACGCGGCCGGAGAGACGACGTTGGCCGCCATGTTGGTCGTCAACGTGGCGAGGACGAGCGCGAACATGGACAGTACGACGACGAACGTGCTGTCGAATCGCGTGATGAGAACCACCGGGTCCCAGATCTGCTCACCGAAGATCACCACGGTCGCACTGGTGACGGCGACCCCGATGAACGCGTAGAGCGGCATGGTCGTGTTGAGTCCCACGATCTGTCCGACCACTTGGTCTCGTTGGCTGCGCGCCATCCGCGTGAAGTCCGGAATGTTGAGCGACAGCGTCGCCCAGAAGCCGACCATGGCGGTCAACCCGGGCAGGAACACCTTGAAGAAGTCGGCCGTCGTCTCGAACTCATCCGGCTTCGACAGCATCGGCCCGAAGCCATCTGCCTGCTGATACGCCCACACCAGCAGAGCGATGCCGAGACCGATGAGCAGCGGCGCCCCCCACTTCTCGACGTACTTGATGCTGTCCATTTCGCGCCACACGAAGAGACCGACGTTCAACGCCCAGAAGGCACCGAACGACGCCAGTTGTATGACATTGACCTGAACGTGTTCGTTGCTGATGAAGTCGAGCACCAGAGCGTCTTGCACGCTGGGTATGAACACGGCCAAGATCCCGTAGATCGCTTTGCCACCGATCCACGTCTGAATCCCGAACCATCCGCAGGCTACGATCGCGCGAAGGATCGACGCGACGTTCGCGCCGTTGACGCCGAATGACGCACGGGCAAAGACCGGGAAGGTGATGCCGTACTTGGTACCGGCGTGGGCGTTGAGCACCATCGGCACGACCACGATCAAGTTGCCGAGAAACACCGTGAGGATCGCTTGCCACCAGTTCATTCCGGCGGCGATCAAGCTCGAAGCCAGCATGTACGTGGGAATGCAGACGGACATGCCCACCCAGAGGGCGGCGATATCCCACTGCCCCCACGTCTGTGCCTCCTTCGATACCGGCGCCAGGTCGTCGTTGTACAACGGGCTGGATTCGATTTCGGATCGATCGATGGCTGGACCCGTCATCGGTCTACAGCTCCACCAGCTCGTCGTACGTCTCGGGCCGTCGATCTCGGTAGAACTGCCAGATGTTTCGCACTTCTTGGATCTGATCGAAGTCTAGATCCGCGATGATGACTTCGTCCTGGTCTCGACTTCCGACGGCCAGCATTTCTCCCCGCGGATTGCAGAAGTACGACTGACCGTAGAACTCTCCGATGGACCAGGGCGCCTCGGTGCCGACCCGATTGATGGCACCGACGAAGTAGCCGTTGGCCACCGCGTGGGCCGGCTGCTCGAGCTTCCAGAGATACTCGCTGAGGCCGGCCACGGTGGCGGACGGGTTGAACACGATCTCCGCGCCGTTGAGTCCGAGGGCGCGGGCGCCCTCCGGGAAGTGGCGGTCGTAACAGATGTAGATGCCGACCTGCCCCACCGCGGTCTCGAATACGGGGTAGCCGAGGTTTCCCGGCCGGAAGTAGAACTTCTCCCAGAACCCGGGCGCACACTGCGGAATGTGGTTCTTCCGGTACGCCCCGAGAAACGTGCCATCGGCGTCGATGATGACGGCCGTGTTGTAGTAGACGCCCGGCATTTCCATTTCGTACAGCGGGACGACCAGGACGATGCCAAGTCGCTTCGCCGTCTCGCACATCAACTGGGTGGTCGGCCCGTTGGGGATTTCCTCGGTGATGTCGTACCAGCGGCTCTCTTGCTCGGCACAGAAGTACGGTCCGTAGAACAGCTCTTGCAAGCAGAGAACCTGGACCCCGTCTTTGGCGGCTTGCTCGATCATCGGCATGTGCTTGTCGATCATCGCTCGTTTGATTTCGGAGGGATCCGTCGTGCCGTCGTGCGTGACGGAAGACTGGATCAAACCCCCTCGGATGATTCGGGCCATCGGACGTGTCCTTTCGACGACGACGTGTTGATGGCAACGATAAAAGAAATAGACACTTCCGGGAAGCGAACCGTACGATCCGGCCATGGAAGAGCCATGGACACTGTCGGGCGATCGCGTCCTCACCGCCGAAGGGTTGGGGCCCGCGAAGCTCACCATCGCGGGCGGTCTGATCCACGAGGTAGAGCTGGGTCCAGTCTCACGCCACGACGGTGAGCATATCGACGACGCTGTGATCTTTCCCGGGATCGTCGACGTGCACGTGCATGTCAACGATCCCGGCCGTAGCGATTGGGAAGGGTTCGACACCGCGACCAGGGCCGCCGCCGCGGGTGGCGTCACCACGATCGTCGACATGCCGCTCAACAGCATCCCTCCGACCACGACCGTGGCCGGGCTCCGCGCCAAACAAGAGGCGGCGGCCGGCCGGGCTTGGGTCGACTACGGCTTTTGGGGCGGGGCCGTGCCGACGAACCTGCGGGAATTGGGCTCACTCGCCGACGCAGGGGCGCTCGGCTTCAAGTGCTTCCTCGCCGACTCCGGCGTCGATGAGTTCTCCGCCATCGGCGAAACCGATCTCCGCGAAGCCATGTCGACGATCCAAAAACTCGATGGATCGCTCTTGGCCCACGCCGAATGGCAGCCGACGCTCGATCGGTTCGACCGCGACCGCGACCGTTCACCGCGAACCTACGCCAGTTACCTGGCAACGCGGCCGAGCGAAGCGGAAACCGACGCCATCGCACGACTCTTGGCCATTGCCGAAGAGAGCGAATGCCGCGTTCACATCGTACACCTCGCTACGGCGGACGCGCTGACCATGATCGCCGCCGCCAAGGCGCGTGGCGTTCGGGTGACCGTTGAAACGGCGCCGCACTACCTAACGTTCTGCGCCGAAGAGATCGCGGACGGGACCACGCAGTTCAAGTGCGCTCCCCCCATTCGTGACGCATCCCACCGTGAGGCGTTATGGGAAGCACTGCGGCGCGGAGAGATCGACTTCGTTGCGACCGACCACTCGCCGTGCCCTCCCGCCATGAAGCGTTTCGAGTCCGGCGACTTCTTCGCGGCGTGGGGTGGCGTCGCTTCGCTCGGCCTGGCGCTCCCCGTGGTCTGGACCGAAGCACAACGGCGCGGGTTCGATCTGGGTCACGTTGCGCGCTGGCTATGCGAACAACCGGCCGAGTTTGCGGGTCTCAGCAAGGGGAGGATCGACTGGGGGTACCCCGCCGATCTGATAGTATGGCGTCCGGAAGAGTCCTTCGTCATCGACGAGGCGTCATTGAACTTTCGCCACCCGATCTCACCTTACCTGGGGCGAACGGTCTCTGGACGTATCGACCGCACGTATTTGCGCGGAGAGTTGATCTACCACGGCCAAGCGGTGGTCGGATCGCCGCGCGGCCGTAGGCTCGAACGCGGGGTCTTGGACGACGACGGCGATAACACTGAACGGCAACGGCCATGAACGAGAACCGCGATGACTAGTGAACCGACCGGCCTCACCTACGGCCGCTACGTCGACCTCGCCGCCGAGCGGCTGGGAGGCTCGATCGTCGAATTCACAGATGAGTTCTTCGCCCCCGCGACCAACCTGATCCGCCCGGGTCGCGGCGTCTTCATCGAAGACAAGTACACCGATCACGGCAAGTGGATGGACGGTTGGGAAACGCGACGTCACCGCGCTCCCGATTACGACTGGTGCGTCATCAAGCTCGGATTGCCGGGAAGAATTAGCGCCGTCGACATCGATACGCACCACTTCAAGGGCAATCATCCTGAGGCGTGCTCCATCGACGTTGCCTGCGTCAGCCCGGGCGAAACACCGACCGCCGACGCCTTCACCGAACTGGTCCCGCGCGCAGAACTCGACCCCGACTCCCAGCATTTGATCCGCATCGACCACGAAGACCCGGTGACGCACGTACGGCTAAACATCTATCCCGACGGCGGCGTCGCCCGTCTTCGCATCTACGGGACAGTCGTCGCGCCGTCGACGGCCACCCTCGACGGCGACGCGTTCGATCTGGTCTCGGTCGAGAACGGTGGCACCGCGCTCGCGGCGAGCAACCAGTTCTTCAGTGACCCGATCAACCTGATCATGCCGGGACGCGGGACCAGTATGGCGGACGGCTGGGAGACGCGGCGTCGACGCGGCCCCGGACACGATTGGGCGGTGCTCGCGTTGGGACAACCGGGCGTGATCGAACGGGTCGTCGTCGACACCCACCACTTCAAAGGTAACTACCCGCAGCGCTGCTCCATCGACGGCTGTGTCATGCCGTCGGGCGCGGATCTGAAAACAGGGCTCGATGACCACCCGTGGACGAAGATCCTTCCCGACACAGCCCTCAGTGCGCACCGCGAGCATCGGTTCGACGACGACGTTGTCACCTCGGGACCGATCACTCACGTCCGCCTGAACATCTTTCCCGACGGCGGAGTGAGTCGGCTGCGCCTCTTCGGACGGCCCGCGCAAGAATGACGTCCACCGAGCGACCGTCTCTATCGCAGTACCTGAATGGGCGGGACGCTGCCGACCTTGCGGAACAGCTGCACCGTTGCTGTGGCAGCGCCCGCTGGGTCGAGCAAATGTCGAACGCCCGTCCCTTCCGCGACGACGCCGCCGTCTTCGAAGTCGCGGAGACAGTGTGGCGATCACTCGGGGTCACGTCCTGGCTCGAGGCGGCGACCCACCATCCCAGAATCGGCGAACGCAACGTGACCGGCTGGGCGCAGGGCGAGCAGGCTGGTATGTCCACGGCGTCGAACGCCACCCAAGACGCACTCGTTGAAGAGAACCAACGTTATGAAGAGCGATTCGGATTCGTCTTCTTGATCTGCGCGACAGGCCTGTCTGCCGAGGTCATGCTGACCGCAATTCACGAACGGCTCCAGCACGACCGCGACACCGAGCTCCGCATCATGGCGGAGGAACAATTGAAAATCTGCCGACTACGACTCGAGAAACTGGTGACCGCATGAGCGCAATCACGACCCATGTGTTGGATACGTCGCGAGGATCCCCGGCCGCTGGCGTGGTGACGATTCTGTTCCGAGCGAACGACGACGGCTGGGACGAGATCGGCCGATCACCGACCGACGACAACGGACGCGTCGCGACGTTCGACACGGGCGACTTGACGCGCGGGACGTATCGTCTGCGTTTTGAGCTCGACGACTACTTTGCGGACCACGCCCTCACCGGCAAAGCGTTCTATCCGTACGCGGAGATCGCGTTTCGGGTCGAGGATCCGTCGCAACACTACCATGTGCCGCTACTGTTGAGCCCGTTCGGATACTCGACCTACCGAGGAAGCTGACCACCCATGACCCAAATCCAACACCACGTCTACGGCAAGTCCCGCGTCCGTGTCATGAAGGTGATCCGAGATGGCAAGAACCACTCGGTAGTCGACCTCCACGTCGACGTTTCTCTGGAAGGTGACTTCGCGCGTGCCTACACCGACGCCGACAATTCGAACGTGGTGCCGACCGACACCATGAAGAACACCGTGTACGTCTTCGCGCGGCGACACGCACTCGACACCATTGAAGCGTTTGCGCTCGACCTCGGCCGACACTTCGTGAAGACGTACGAGACAGTCACTCGGGCGCGAATCACTGTTTCACGATCTCCCTGGAGTCCACTCGTTTCCGACGGAGATCAACACGCACACGTGCAACCGTCCGTCGAACGGGCAACGTGTCAAGCGAGCGTCACCGACGCCGAAGCAGTCTTGCATTCAGGCCTCAGCGATCTGGTCATCCTGAAGACGTCGAAGTCCGCCTTCAGCGGCTTCCCTCGCGATGAATACACCACCCTACCGGAATCCGAGGATCGCCTCTTCGGAACCAGCGTCACGGCTCAGTGGAGATACTTTGATCCCACCGTCGACTACAACGCCGCCAGAACCGACGTACGCACCGCACTCGTGAGCGCCTTCGCTGAGCACGACAGCAAGTCAGTCCAACACACCCTTCACTTCATGGGCGAAGCCGCGTTGCGAGAGTGCCGTGCAATCGACGAGATCAAGCTGTCGATGCCGAACCGACACTGTCTACTTGTCGACTTGAGTCCGTTCGGTCTCGACAATCCGAACGAAGTCTTCCAACCCGTCGACGAGCCCCACGGCAGCATCGAAGCAGTTCTCGAACGCTAGTGTCCTGGATCAGATGGCCGCCGCCAAGACCAGTGATACGTCGCACCTCGGCGCGCAAGTCGTACCGCACCGCTTCGTGCGAACGAGGGTCAAGTTTCTTGGCGGCCTTCGCGGTTCTTTGCGGCTTTGCGAGCGCTCAACACTTGTCAGCGTTGCGTCCATCGAGGATGGCGACGAAGGAACGGCTGCGGATCTCTTCGATGGAGAGCCCGGGCGCCTGCGCTTCCTGTTCGGTGATGGCACCGCAGTTGAGCGCGCGCAGAAAGAAGTTCAGCAACCCTTGCCCGGTCGCGGCGTCGTCGAACACTTCGCCGATCAGAGTCGCTTGGGACGCTTGCTCGACGAAGTTGCGCAGTCGCGCAGACGCCGCGTCCAACCCCGACAAGAAGAACGAGAACACCGCGGCGTACCGGCTGACGAGCTGAGCAGGGTGCAGATCCCAACCCTGGTAGAAACCGGTCTTCATGGAGTGCTGAACGTCCTCGAAGTGCAGTCGCCACGCGTTGTGCACGGTTCGTCGATTCTGATCGACTTGTGCTGAAGTCAACTCCGGGTCGCCGTCTCGCCGCCGGTGAACCTCGACCGGCATGACGTTCGTCGCGCCGTCGGACAACCACACCCCGGTACCGGCCAGGCTAAAGAGCATCATCTGCCGAGCGAGGTCACACGCGGGATGGCGCATGTGCTGATGCTGAGCGGTAATCGAGCAGCCTGCCGTGAAGTCGTACACCCCGAAGTGCGCGGCCACACAGCGACCGCCGGCCGCCGACACGAGCGACGGCAGCGCCGCTCGGCCGTGGGCGTCGAAGATGGACTGCGTGGTCTCGACCATGAGTTCCATGCGCAGCGCGCCGGACTCGAGCGCCAAAGCGTCTTCAAGTTTTTCGAACACATCGACGAGCGCCGTCACTTGCGCCGGCGCGACAACTTTCGGCAGGGTGACCACGAAGTTGTCCGGCAGAACGCCTCCCGTCCGGGAGACCAGTTCGGTCACGAAAAGATCGACGGTGCGCAGCGCGCGCGCCGCTACTTCCGCCGAGAGCGACTTGATGCGGATACCGATGAAGGGCGGCAGCGTGCCCGCCTCGAGTCCCGCTGCGACTTCCGCCGCCGCCGACACCGCGCACGCGTCTTCTTCGGCGTCCGGGCGATAGCCGTAGCCGTCCTCGAAATCGAGCCGGAAGTCTTCGACCGGCTCACGCTGCAGTTTCTCGTGCAGCCGTTCATAGACGGTTTCGAAAACAGACTCTCCGTCGAACCCCAGGGCCAACCGGAGCGCGTCGCCGCTCGGCGCGTGGGCCTGCAACGCGGCCACCGCTTTGACCCCCAGTCGCTGTGCCGTGCCGGCCCGGAACAGATGCGCTCCCCCGTACACGGTGTGAACCGGTTGCCGCGCACTCGACTCCCCGGGGTACTGCTCGGCAAACGACTCGTGTGTTTCGGCGAGCCCGACCAGAACCGCGGTCATAGCGCTCGAAGTAACCGATGTCCGCATTCTACTGATCTCCTTTAGCCCGGACGTCATCAGGCGAAGCCGCGCAGGTTGCGCTTCCCGCGAATCTCTGCGTTGCTCCTTCTTGAACACCCGGCCCATCATAGACCACTGTCGACTGCGGCGTCACGCCTTGCGCCAAGAGGAAGCGTCGCACGAAAATCGTAGTCTGTTGTTCCGTTGATTGTCCCCCAATTGACCGCAGCTGGCTATGCGGCGCCTCGAAGGCGCTTTTGCGGGGCGCATCGGGGTCGGTCCGATTCGCCCGTCCGACGTTCGAAGCCGTCCCGGTCTCCAGCCACTACCCCCGGCGCCAAAGCCCACGCCTACCTCATGGTCGGTGGCGAGCAGAAGACTCCGCCATCCCCAACCCACTGGTGTTCGAGCCACGCCACGATGCGCCCCGCAAGAGCGGCCGTCGCGGCGCGTTGTCCGGTGACCCACGCACAGCCTTGCGATTCAGCTCCAGTCCGGGCTAGACGCCCGCGTCGTTCAACGCATGAAAGAGGATTCGCGCGAGGACTTGCTCGCGATACTCGGCCGTCGACCGAATGTCATCGATCGGACTCACATCGCTTCTTATGGCGGGCAGCAAGTCGCTCGGAGATGTGAGCGGCTGGCCCTTGGCCCCAGCAACGGCGGCGCAGTACCGCTCGAGAGCGGGGCAACGGCACACCGTCGGAGCGACGCTATTGGCCGCGATTCGCCACGTCTCTCCGGCGACCGTCACCGCGACCCCGACCTTGGTGATCGCCTGCGACTTGCGCGGGCCAACCTTTTCGAACCACGCGCGTTGGTAGGTTCGACGCGGAATGCGAATCTCTGTGACGAGTTGATCGGGACGACGGCGCATCTTCTTGTAGTCGAGGTAGAACTCGTCGAGCGGAATGTCCTCGACGCCGTCCCTCGAACCGAGCCGCACGGTAGCGTCATACGCGAGCAACACCGGAACCCCGTCCGCGGCCGGCGACGCGTTGACGATGTTGCCGGCCCACGTCCCGCGCGCTTGAATCTGCACGGCGCCGACTTGGCGGGCGGCGGTGACGAGATTGGGGAACTCAGCGGCGACGCGAGCGTCCGTCACGACGTCCCAGTACGTCGTCAACGCCCCGAGCACAAGTTCGCTCTTCGTCCAGCGCATCGATCGCAGCTCGGCAAGACCGGAGAGATCGAGGTAGGTGGTCGACTGCTTGACCCGGTTTTCCGGCCAGTGCGCAAACAGGTCCGTGCCCCCCGCCACCGGTGTCACGTCCGGGTCGTCAGACAACATCCGGTAAGCGTCGGTGAGCGTGCCGGGGAGGAGGATCGTCATCGGTCTTGCCCCGAAACCGGCTCTTCGGCGGAACCGTTCGCGGCCAACGTCTCGGTGAGGGCGTCGATGATGCCGTCGTATCCGGTACAGCGGCACAAGTTCCCGGCCATGAGTTCGCGAAGTCCGTGGCTCTGCAAAAGGTGCGGATGCTTCACGATCCACTGCGCGGTCATGACGACGCCGGGTGAACAGGCGCCACATTGAGTCGCGCCGCTGGCGACGAACGCTCCGAGCTGCTCCGGTGCGATGGACTCGATCGTTTCGACGACGCGCCCCCGCACTTGGTAGGCGGGTATCAAGCAGGAGTTCACCGGCTGCCCGTCGAGATAGACGGTACACGCTCCGCATTCGCCCTCTCCGCAACCCTCCTTGCTGCCGGTCAGCCCCAACCGGTAACGCAGCACGTCGAGCAGCCGCTCGGTGGCGGTGACGTCAATGCTCGTCTTCTCGCCGTTGATCGTGGTTTCGATCGACACGGAGTTGGTACTCATGCGGAACCCATCACCCTCATCAAGACCTCGGGCGTCAGCGGCACGACGGCGGGCCGCGCGCCGGTCGCCCGCGCGACCGCGTTGACGATGGCGGGGGCCGCACCGTCCATAGGCAACTCGCCGATGCCTTTCGCCCCCTGGGCACCGTGCGCGTACGGAGTCTCGTAGAACACCACGCGCACGGGAGGAACGTCGTCGCTGGACGGAATCGAATAGTTGGTCAAGTTGTGGTTCGCCATCGCACCGTCGACGAACTGGCACTCTTCCATGAGCGCCCACCCCACTCCTTGCACGACGCCGCCCTGGACTTGCCCCGCCGCCAACACTTCGTCCAACACCGTACCGACATCTTGAACGGCGACGAAGTCGAGAAGCCGGACGCCAAAGGTGCGAAGGTCAACCTCGACGTGCGCGGCGTACGTCGCCCACGCGAAGGTACCGTAGGCGCTCCCTTCGTACCGTTCGTCATCCCACTCCACCCCCGGAGGCGGTTCGTAGCGAACTTCGGCGATCAACTCTTGGCCCGGGTGCTCGGCGTGCCACCGCAAGAGTTCACGTTCGAACTTGTCTCCGGTCCAGTCACCGCCAAGTGTCGCGCAGAGCGCATCACAACCGCGCTCGAGCAGCCGACCGACAATCATCGAAGTTCGAGACGCGACGGTTGGACCACTGTTGGGGACATGGAAGGTGTCCACTTCGGCGACCCGGATTCGATCCGGTTCGACCGCTAGTTTCTCGGCCACGATCTTGACGAACGTGGTCAGCGCACCCTGCCCCATCTCGACGTTGGCCGTTCGAATCTCGACCTCTCCCGTCGCCAGTCCCACCACTTGCGCCCGGGAATCGAGGTACGTCTCGCCAGCCCCCGTGAAGCCAGCCCCGTGATAGAACGTAGCAATACCGGTGGCGCGACGGAGGTAGGGATGCGTCGAATTGAACGCTCGATCAGCCGCCTCGCGTTGGTGGAACTCCGCGTCTCGCACGGCACGATCCAGGATCTCGATGCGATCGGTTCCGTCTCGGATCACTTGGCCGGTCGAGGTGGACTGGCCATCCTGAATCAGATTCTTGCGACGAAGCCCCAGTGGGCACATGCCCAGTTCGTCGGCGATGACATCCATGTGTCGTTCACACGCGAAGATCGTCTGCGGCGCTCCGAATCCCCGAAACGCCCCGAACGGTACTGCGTTCGTCAAAACCGCGCGCCCTTCGACGCGAACGTTGTCGCAATGGTACGGTCCCGACGCGTGGATCACGCCGCGACTCAACACTACCGGTGACAACGTCACGTACGCGCCACCGTCGAGCAGCACCTCGATGTCTTGCGCTACGATTCGGCCCTGCGACGTGACTCCCGTGCGGTGCCGCACCCGCGCCGGATGACGCTTGGTAGTCGCCGCCATGTCTTCATCGCGATCGTAAAGAATCTTGACCGGCCGCTCGGCCTTTAGCGCCAGGAGTGCCGCGTGCAAGGCGAGGACGGACGGATAGTCCTCCTTGCCTCCGAAGCCGCCACCGGTCGCCGCCTGAATGACGCGAACCTCGTTGTCGGCGCGCGCCAAGGCGTGACGCAACGCGGCGTGGATGTAGTACGGGCACTGCATCGACCCTTTGACGGTGACGACGCCGTCTTCGACATAGCCAACCATGCCCTGGTTCTCGAGGTAGACGTGCTCTTGCGCGCCCGTTTCGTACACGCCTTCGACGACATGATCGGCCGCGACCAACGCCGCGTCGACATCTCCCTTGTCGATCCGAACTCGCTTGAAGACATTGTCCCCGCCGTGCTGAACGGTGTCCGCGGGCGGCGGGACTCGATAGTCGAAGATCGCCGGTTCTTCGTCGATCTCGATATGGATCGCGCGGCGAGCCTCGCGGAGTCGATCACGATCGGGGTGCGCCAAGAGCAGCACCGCTTCATGAATGTGGCGCACCCGGTCGCTGGCTAACACCGGTTGGTCGTTCTCGATCATGGCGACTTGGTTCGGCCCAGGTAGGTCTCGGTGATCGACGACCACGAATTCCGACCAGTCGATCTCCGCCCCGAACCGAATGTCGCGGATTCGACCCCGGGGGACCGCGGAACGAACGGTGCACCCCCACCATACGCCAGCAATGGCGATATCGTCGATGTACGCTTCGCGCCCGGTGAGTTTGTCGATGGCTTCGCGGCGCTTCACGGTGCTCTTTTTGTCACGGGTTTTCTTACGGGTTCGCTGCTCCGGCGCTTCCGGCGTCCCGTGCGATTCTGGACTACCGCCATGATCGGAGCAAGCAAGTGAAGGGTCCTCGGGAATCCAGGCCGGCGACCTTGCAGGATTTGTGACCGCATCTCTGGTATCGCACGATCGCGGGCGCTACAACGCCAAGGAAATCGAGGACCTATTGAATCCGGTTTTCATGGCTGGGGACGCGATACCAGCGCGTCGACGGAGGACTTGTGGCACCCACGTTCGAGCGTCAAGCGATCTATCAAGGCGAGTCCGTCACCCCTACTGCGTTCTGTGCGGGCGGGTTCGATCTCTCCATGTTCTCAACGAGAAGCCCGGCCAAGAGCACAGTCAACGAAGACGCGGCCGGTTACGCAGTCACGTCCGATGAGACGCACGTGTTGGTCGTCGCCGACGGCGTGGGAGGGTCTCCCTCGGGAGAAGACGCCGCGCGCTTCGCCGTCGATCAGATCTTGGCGCGAGTCGAAGAAGCAAGCGGCCGTGACACCGCGGTGCGGGAGCAGATCCTACGGGGCCTCGACGAAGCGAACTTGGCAACGCTCTCTTTAGAGGTCGGCGCAGCGTCGACGGTGGTCTGCGCCACCATTCGGTCCGGCCAACTTCGCTGCTACCACGTCGGCGACTCCAAGGCTTTCGTGATCGGCCCGCAAGGTCAGATCAGATACGAAACTCTGAGCCATTCGCCGACCGGCTACTTGATTCGGGCGGGACTCCTCGACGAAGACGGAGCGCGCTGCCACGAAGGAACGCACGTGGTGTCGAATGTCGTGGGGTCGAAGCTCATGACGATCGAGATCGGTCGCAAGTTCGAACTGTCAGCGCGCGACACGGTCCTAGTCGCCACGGACGGATTGACCGACAACTTGTCGACCAAAGAGATCGCCGAGATCGTGCACAAACGGAGCGTCGCGGACGCGGCTCTCGAGTTGGCCGAGCGGACGCGAGCCCGCATGTCCGACACGGATGCGTCGCAGAGCGATGAACTGAGGAAGTCCACCCACCCCGACGATCTCACGTTCATCCTGAGCCGCGCGACGGCTGACAACGTCATTCGGTGACGGCGCCAGCCACGAACCGCGCCAGCCACGAAAAGACCCCGTCGGCGGCAAAGCCAACGGGGTCGTGCTTTTCTGGTGGGCGATACTGGACTCGAACCAGTGACATCAACCGTGTGAGGATTGCGCTCTAGCCAACTGAGCTAATCGCCCGCATGTTCAATTCTGGGAGACTTCCGCCGAGCGTGGACGCAGAGCATCGTGGACCCAACGGTAAGCCGAGCGAGAAAAAAATGCCGAAGAGAGGACTCGAACCTCCACCCTCCGAAGAGGACTAGGACCTGAACCTAGCGCGTCTGCCAATTCCGCCACTTCGGCACGAAGTCGCAAAGATCGCGCAGTCTACGCCGTCCGTGTCGGTCGTCAAGACCCTCGCCGTGCCAAAAGTGGCGCACCGCGGCGCCGTCTTCGGCGTCTCGGTTGACCCGGTGACAGTGGCGACTACCCAAACCTCGGCGGAGCGCCTTCGTCTACCCTGATACGGACTCGATCATGATGGACGCCACTTCCAGCGAACCGCCACCCTGCCCACCACGGCCGAAGAAGAGAATTGCCGTCAGGTTCACTACGATTCCCCGAGAAACAGCTGCGAGCGAATCGAGCCGTGGCTATCATTCGCGCCCGGTCTAATCCCAAGACGGGTTTCGCCTTACCAGACCCGCCGTCGGCCGCCGAGGAAGCTCTTCATGAAAACTATCGCCCGCAACAAGAAGGCTTTCCGAGAGATCCACGTCGACGACAAGCTCGAGGTGGGCATGGTGCTGACCGGAACCGAGATCAAGTCGATCCGCGCGGGCAAAGTCACCATCGATCAGGCGCACGTCCAACTGAAGAAGGGCGAGATGTGGCTGATCGGAGCGAACATCGCCGAGTACTCGCAGGGTTCGTACAACAACCACGCACCGGATCGTCCGCGGAAGCTCCTGCTTCACCGTCGCGAGATTCGCAAACTAAAGGCGAAAGTCGACCAGCGAGGTTTTACGATTCTCCCGATCAGCCTGTACCTGAACGACCGCGGGTTTGCAAAGATGCAGATCGGCGTCGGCCGCGGCAAGCAGCTGCACGACAAGCGGCTAGATTTGAAAAAGCGAGACATCAAGCGCGAGATCGACCGACAGATGAAGGATCGTTGATCGCGTAATTTTTGCTCGGAGCGAGGTGCGTTTCTCCTCGACACGGGCTATCATTCGAGTGCAGAGATCTCTTTGGGGGCGAAATGGTTTCGACCGGATAGAGAAAGAAGCAGTTGCAGGTGGAGGTTGACGGGCGGCCTCCTAAAACTCCCGTCAAACAAATCTTAATTGACACTAATAACTACGCACTAGCAGCCTAGCTGCTCCCTCCCGGAACGGTACGCCTGGGACCGTTCCATGGGAGGGCCGTCAAACCAGGCTGGCCGATGTGGACCGTGTCGCAGGGACGCTAGGCGAGACCCAAAAACGACCGAGCTGTGAAGAATCCTGTTTGTCGGAGACGAACGGCTTGTACACAAATTGACAAAACAAACCTGTAGACGCTGTTTGTAGACCTGTTTCGGGACCCGGGTTCGACTCCCGGCGCCTCCAGTCATTTCTGGGGGGTTCCCCCCCAGACCCCCAATTGATGTTCGGCCGCGGGATGGTGTTTCCGGTTGGTGCGCGGTGGTGATTCCGATTGCGGGTCGCTCCGCTCTGTGAGACCAGGCCGGGATGGGCCGGGCGTTGCCTCTTGCGTCCGTTTACTGATGAGTGGCGCGTGATTACGTGCGGATGGGCCGGGCGTTGCCTCTTGCGTCCGCTGCTGATGAGTGGCGCGTGATCACGTGCGGTTTCCCCGCAGACCCCCCAATTGATGTGCGGCCGCGGGATGGTGCTCTCGGTTGGTTCGCCGCGCGGGGACTTATCCGTTCTTTTTTGGCGAGGTGTCGGCGACGGCGTCTGGGCCTTCGTGGTTGATCCCGAGGATCTCGTGGAGCTTGATCAGGACGATGGCGACCTTCTCGTAGAAGTTCTTCTCGTGCCCGATGAAGTGATAGTTGGGGTGATCCTGCCATATCTTGACCAGCTTCTCGTCCACGGCTCTTGATCGGGCGGGAGACTCGGTTCGATGCGGGTTGTCGATGGGGTAGAGATTCTCATCGTACGCCGAGGTCTGAAGAAACAGGACGGCTTCGTAGCGCGAATACTCCGTAACGACACTGGTGCCCATGGCGCCGAGAAATCGCTGCAACCCTCCTGGCCAGTACGCCGCCCCGTCGAGCGTGCCCCTGTCACAGATGTGTGGCACGCCGACGTGCTCGAGCGCGTAGATCTCTTCCAGGTTGTGCTGAACGTGGTAGATCGTCTGCTGCAGAAGCCTGACGCCAGACTGGTGAACAGGGCGCGGAAATCCGCCTTGAAACAACGTGGTGGCAGCCTCTGGCAGTACCGCGACGTGGCCTTGCAGATGTCGGCGCAGCACATCGAGAACGGCGGTCTTTCCCGCCGCGGGCCCTCCGGTGACGACGACCCTGCGCAGTGGCTCAGTGGTCATAGAACGGCACACCTCTCCCGATCGGCACCCGGGTGCGGGCCGATCCGTTACACCAAACTTCGCGATCAGCCTGGATGGCTTGAGAAAGCTTCACACAGCCTCGTGAAGTACAACAAGTATCCTTGACGCCGGGAGACAGAATCCTACGCCGATCGAATCCAGATCGCGACAATCGTTCGCAGAACCACCGTATCGTCGCATCGCTGGAGTAAATCCGGCTTGCGGGCGAGCCCGCACTTGCCCCAAGGGTGCACGGGCGTGTGGAACACGTCGCCACGTCGTAAGGAACCGATCACCTGCGGATCCCCCCCCGAATCCCGATTCGTGTCTGGCCGCGGAGTGGTTCGGTCGTGCCGTCCTGTGCAGGCTCATCCAATGTGACGTTGCTTAGCGCTTCGGACCGTTCCTCAGCGCAGAGTCTCTTTGAGTGACGAAGATCGGGTGGCTCGCAATTGCGTGAGCTACAACGGTGATCTACCGTGGTGCAGCCCTTCGTCCGTATTGAGAGGATGGCTCTGTGCGCAATGCACTGACGGCACTCGCGATTGTTGTAGTCCTGGTCGGGGTGTGGCTTCTATGGCCGGATGGAACCGACGACGACTCCGTCGAGACTTCGAGGAATCGGACGGCGGGTTCAGACTCCGATCTGGTGCCGTCCCGCGAGAGTCCCGACTCACCGGCTGACGCTATCGCTGAAGAGCGAGTCGCTCGTCCGACGGACGTCACGGGTGTCGTCGTCGATCGCATCACAGGTCTTCCCATCGAAGGGGCCGTTGTTGCGCTTGGGCTCGGTCGCGCTGCAACCGACACCGTGATCGAGCGGACTCGCAGCGACGCGAAGGGTGAGTTCACCCTCGACACGGCCCGCGGCGACAACGCCGGTTGGACGCTGACGGTTCGCGGCTCGGGGTACTTCTCGAAAGAGGTCGAGTTCGCTTCTCGGCCATCGCCGGATCACCGATGGCTCATCGAGCTCGACACCGGTTTCGAAGTCACGGGACGTGTCGTCGACGGCACCGGTCAGTCGGTCAGTGGCGGTCGCTTGTTCGTCATCCGCGGGCTGTTGCCGTCCATGACGCGCGAACCACCCGTTCGGCTCGCGTACCACGGCGGTGACCGCGAGGAGTACACCATCCAAGGCGACGGCTCCTTTCGGGTTCCGATCGACGCTCGACTCTGCCGTCTCGAGGCCGCGGTTCCCGAATTCGCTCCGGGGGTCAGTTCGCAGTTGTCGGGCCCGCAACGCGATCCCGTCATCATCGTGGTCGAACCGGGATTCACTC
The DNA here is from genome assembly GCA_021776775.1 of Planctomycetota bacterium. Taxonomy (GTDB): domain Bacteria; phylum Planctomycetota; class UBA8108; order UBA1146; family JAJFFE01; genus JAJFFE01. Next base: position 19,573 of record JAJFFE010000250.1, read on the forward strand.
TTCGTGGCACCGTGGTGTCCGCGGGAACTCCCGTGGTCGGGGCGACCGTCACGGTGCGGCCGGAAGTTCGCACCGATCGCGAGCCCGATCGGCAATGTCGCAGCTACCAGACAACGTGGACGGACGAGAGTGCGGAACAAGGAGCGTTCAGCGTGAGCGGCCTGACATCGCAAGTGTTCGTCGACGTCTCTCATCCGGAGTACGTAACGGAGCGCATGCCGCGGATCGACGTCGCCACGCCGTTGACCGTCGAGTTGAAGCCCGCGCAGTGGCTCATAGGAAGGGTGATCGACGACGCCGGCCCGGTCGCGAACACGCACGTAGGACTCATGAAGAAGGGACCCGGCTTCGTCGGCCGCGGTTGGGCCATGACGGATACGGAAGGTCGGTTCCGTAGCGACCCTCGACTAGCGACCGAAACGGGCGTCACGATCGAGGCTCCCGGCTATGTCCCGCTCGAACTCACCTGGGAGGCGGGCGCGGGCGAGAAGGACGTCGGAGACGTTCACCTCGTGCGAGGTGCAGTGTTGGCCGTGCGGGTCATCGATGACGCGTCGCAGCCGGTCAAAGGGGCGTTGATTAGAGTCGGTCCCGCCGGAAATCCCCTCTCACGCTGGACTCAACTTGCCGGCCTCGGCCACACCGATGCCGACGGTGTGGCTGCCGTGCCCTGCTTCGGTCGCGATCATGAGGTACAAGTTGAAGTCGACAAACCAGAGTTCTACGTGGACCGCCGGGTGGTCACCAAGAAGGAGATCGACGCCGGCGAACTCGAGATCACGGTCGAGTTGGTCCCCGCGTCGCGCATCACCGGTCGCTTCGTGACCCAAGGGAAAGAACTCGGGGGACTTCGTTTCGAATTGTTCGAGCTGGAAGTGCTTCGAGGCGATCAGTTCCCAAGACCCGTCGAAACCGGGGTGAGTAGTGCAGACGGCCGCTTCGCAACCCGGGTACGCGAAGGAGACCGCAACTTCGTTATCTGCACCGCTGACCAAGAGACCGCAAGCACTGAGATCGAAGTTCGAGATGTCGCTCCCGGAGAAGCTCGAGACGTCGGCGATGTCGAAGTCAGCATGGGACTCACCCTCGCCGGCTCGGTCCTAGCCGAGGACGGCGCACCGGTCGCGAACGCCTTCGTCGAATGCAGAAGGCAGGGACAGCGCGGTCGACGCGGTGGCGTCACGACCGACGAGGCCGGACACTTTTCGCTGGTCGGCCTCCAACCGGGTACGTACTCGATTCAGCTCACCGCCGATGGTTTTCTTCCGGTCGACCAGCGGTCCATCTCCATCGTCGCAGACGTGACCCCGGAGCCCCTCCAGTACGAGCTTCGACGCGGGGTCACGATCAAGGGTCGAGTCGTCGACAAGGATGGCCACGGGATCGATCGGGCGATGGTCTCGATCGCGTCGAAGTCTCCTCGGATACAGTCGAGAGCCAATACGGGTCCCGACGGGGCGTACGAAATCACGGTCGAAGACGCGGCGTCGCTCGATGTCTTGGTCCACGCCACGAACTACCTCAACTTCTTCCAGACGTACACATCGGCCGTCCAGATCCCCGAGGTGTTGACGCTTTCGAAGGGATCCGGCTTGCGCTTCTTGCTTCGCGTGCCCGGCGAAATCCCGAGGAGCGCCGACCTGTCGCTCCAGTACAGGGGAGGCACCAGCTCCTACGGAGGCCAGATCGAGGGCGACAGGGTCGAGTACACCGGCCTGCAACCGGGAGTCTATGACTACCAGTTCCATGCCGGGCGTTACTCGAGGGTGAGCGGCCAACTCGAACTCGGCGTCGACGACATCGTGGAAGTCGAATACTCGCCCGATCCCATCGCCCCCCCGGTCGTGGTCGAAGTTGTCGATGCCCGCGGCGAACCGGTCGGCGGCGCTTATGTGAGCCGCTTCGAACGCAGTGGCGGTGGCCGCTCCGGGAGCGGCGTAGGTTCGACGGACGCGGAGGGGCGAATCGAAGTCGACGCGGTCAACCAAGATCATGTCGACGTCTCGGTCTCCGCCAGCCGATTTGCTCCGAACTACGTCGAGAACGCCAAAGACGCGCTGCGCGGCGGCGTCTTGCGAGTCACCCTCCAACCCGAAGCGGTCGCCGCGGTCACCGTAAGGAACGCGGACGGCACGCCCGCAGTTGGCGTCGACGTCGCGGCGAGATCGCGGTTTCGTTCATCTCGAACGATTCGCGCATCGGACCGGACCGATAGCGAAGGGAACGCCCGCCTCCTTCAGCTTGCCGGAGGGACATACATCTTGGCCGTCCGGCGCGACGGGCAGAGTGTCGCCGAGGCGGAGTGCGAAATCGCCGACGGCGAGGAGACGGTCGTCGAAATTGCGATTCCGACCCGCTATCCAGTAGGCGGTATCGTGCTGGCTAACGGCACGCCGGTGTCCGAGGGCTCCGTTCGCGGTCGTGGGAAGACGACCCGCGAGACGTGGAACGTCGGGGCGGACGGACGGTTCGCCGGCGAGGCTTCGGAAGGCGACGTGACGCTCACCTACCACGGCAGCTCACTCTCCATTGATTTCGGGAATCGAACCATTCGCGAGGCGACCGAATGGACGCTCGACTACCAGACGTTCGACGTCACGGTCCAGGTTGGCGTGCCGGACGGCGTGTCGCTGGAGAATGTTCGCGTTGGCTTCCGGTCGATCGACGATCAGGGGCACCGGGCAACCGTCACCTTGAAGGGAACCGTAGCGACACTCCACGTTCCCGCCGGTCGCTACGAATTGAGACTGAGCGGCCTGGCTCCGTCGCTGTTCGCGCGCCCTCGTACCATCGATGTCACCGAGTCCATGAGCGTCGACCTTGTGGTCGAGGCGACGACGACGATTGAAGCGTCGATTGTCGACGCCTCGGCCCAGCTAACTGCGGCTCTGATCTTGGCCGATGGTAAGCCCCGAGGCGTGGAGATCACGAACGCGAGCCCTCTTCACATGTCGTGGCCTCGAGGATCGGCGGGGATGGGCGTGCTCGTCGATAGCGATCGACCGCCACTCTTTTTCACAGTCAACGAAGAAGGGGTGGTCGCACCGAGTGAGCTGAGGTTTCGTCCCGGCGGAAGCCTCGACGTCCGTTGGAATGGAAGCACGGAACGGTTCCCGCGCTACCGGGTCGAGCCCATCGAGCCAGCGCACGGGCCAGGCGCCTACTGGCAACACCTGTGGTTCATCGCCGGACGCGCTGCCGCCGTCTTGGAACCCGGGAGTTATCGGGTCACTCTCTTGGGCGAGGAGACACCGGAACCGAAGGTGGTGGTCATCACCGCGGGAGAGGCCCGCACCGTCGAGTTCTGAGTCGGCCCTCTCTGCCCCGAGAACAAGCTTCGCACGCCTCACCGCAGTCAGCACCCGCGACGCCTTCTGGAGGATCGGGCCGGCCCGTTCGTGCCGTTGGCTGAATCTCCCTCGCGACCTTCTCCCGCTCTTGTCGGTCTGATCAATCGGTGATTCGATTGAAGCTCCTTTCGGGGTCCCCTCGGGGCGGGTGGTTTGTACAATGGGCGCGCCTTTGGAGGGTTAGACATGCTTGTTGCGGTTGCGATTGCCTTGACGTTGATGGTGCCGATTCAGGCGACTGACAGCTCTGCTCAGCAGTTGCTGAGTCGGTCTCGGCACATGATTGCGGGTGGGGAGCCTGAGAAGGCGCTCGAGTTGTTGCTTGCTCATGTGGAGAAGGTGCCGACGGACAAGAACGCGGTCTTGTTGATTGGTGAGTCGTACTACGCGTTGAAGGAATTCGCCAAGGCGGTGGAGTTCTTCGAGCGGGGCTTGGTCGACAACGGGGCGCAGCGGCAACGGGCGTTCAACCTCGGACGGTCTTACGAGCTGTTGGGACGGTTCGTGGAGGCAGAGTCGGTCTTCATTCCGATGATGCAGGCAGAGTCGATCAAGCTGTCATCCAAGGGCCACTTCGGTATGGGTTTAGTGTTCGATGCGAAATCTGAGGGTGACAACGCGTTGAGGCTCTACACGAAGGCACTCGAACTCGACGCGAACAACCATCGCGCGATGTACAAGATTGCCCAACGCTACCTGAAGGACGGGAAACCGGCAGAGGCGCTCGCGCACTGCGAACGGATCTTGGAGTTGCGCCCCCTGCATCACGGCGCAGCCTACAACATGAGCCTCGCCTACCGACGCCTCGGCAAGACGGAAGAGGCCGTGAAGGCACACCAACGATGGCGAACGATCAAGAAGGGCAAGGAGCGGCTGAGTAGCCTCGGCGGCCAACTGCGTCAATCACCGACGAACCTGAAGATTGTGGAAGCCATCGCAGACACACACTTCGAGCTGCGCCAGTGGAAGGATGCGTTCGAGTGGTTTCAGCGCTACCTGAAAGCGAGACCGGGCGACGCACGGTTACTCATGAAGACCGGCGATACGCTGCGTGCGGCCGGACAAGATCAACTCGCGTCGGGTGTCTATCGTGAACTCGTCAACCGACGGCCGCCGGTCGAGGCAGCGGTTGCTCCGTTGATCGAAGTGCTGGGACGACTCGGGCAGACCGAGGAAATCCAACAGCTACGGAAGCAGTTTCCCAAGGCCGCGCCCGCTCCGACTAGCCAGCCAAAGGCAAAGCCGAAGCCGGGCGACTAGCGCGAGAGCGCCCTGGGTGATGACTACGTCGCCCAGAACGCGACGTAATAAAAGAGGCACCCCGTAATCGCCGTGGCTAGCATGTCGACCGCCGCGATCTTGGCCCAGCGCCGGTGCCACTTGCTGTGGGCACCGGGAAACGGCGGCTTCGAGAACTTCCGAAGCGCGGCGATGACAACGGCGATCCAGAGAAACGCCGTCGACACGGCAAACGCAAGATGGACCAACAGCGTGATGCCGACGCCACTCTGATAAACCGGCTCCGAGAAGAACGGTGACGCTTCGGCGTGCTGCTTCCATCCGTACACCTGAATGTGGACTTCGAAGCAGGTGACGACGACGAGCAACGCGGCCACCAAGATCAACATGATCTTCTTGTGATCGGCGTAGCTCTGCTTCTTCGCTCTGGAGATGCCGTAGATCATCGTCGGAACGATCACGAACTGAGCGAGGAACAACAGGTCGAGCATCGTGGTTGCACGAGTGCCGAGAATGCCTGCGATGAACACGTGGGTGGGTCCGATCCGAATCGAGACGCGGCTGCGAGCCACTGCGATGACGAATGGCGACTCCGAACCTCGACGCGCGGTCGGGGCAGAATCGCCAATTCAAACGACCGCGATTGTGATCCGCACAGCAAATTTCGCAAGTTGATCGGTCGGCACGCAAGCGGAAACGGGCTCCGCTCGACTCTCTAGGCGTTGTCGAACATCGACTCAAACATGTCGATTTCCTGATCGATCGCCGTGAGAAACTCGTCGAATTCAACGCCCTCACCGCTCTTGCGCGCGTCCCGCCCTAGTTCCTCGAGCGCTTCGGACACGGCGCGGATCCGCTCGGCCGCGAGATTGGCCGACGCGCCCTTCAACGAGTGCGCGGTGCGGACTAGAGTTTCGAGATCTCCAGCCTCTAGCGAAGCAGCGAGTTCTTGGTGCAATCGGCGCGCGGTGGTTCGAAAGAGCGCGACGACTTCTTCGAGCAGCTCGCGGTCGTCTTCGAACAGGGCTAGGGCAGTCGCTTCGTCGAACACGGGCGCGTCAAGATAGTCGGGCAACATGATTGACCTTTTGATTGGAATAAGTGAGCGGGAGGTCCATCTCCCCCATCAGTATCCAACGCATCGTCGACCCGCGCCAAAAAAACCGCTCCTGACCGCGCGAGCACGGGTAACGTAAACAACTCAAATGAAAGCCCTTACAACACCCGTGACGAAAGCGCCCGAGCAGAGCGTTTCGAGGCGTTCCCATCGCCGGTTTCATCGAGTACATTCCTCGGCCAACACAACCAAGACGGCCGGGGCGCCCGGCGAAGGAACGACATGAATCGCAATCGTCGCAAGCTCCACAAGGCGAACCACGGCAAGCGTCCGTGTAACCAGAGACGTCGCAAGTCGAACCGAATCGCAGAGTTCAAGCGCGCGAAGTCCGCCAAGTAGCTCGACCTTCGGCCGCGGCATCGTGCAACGACTTCCGTCTCGGATCACTGCACCCAGGGACTAGCCGCCGACAATTTCTGAAAAGGCGCCCCTGATCTCGGGGAACTGCCAGTCGAACCCCGCGGCCGCAGCCGTCGCGGGTTCGACTCGCGATGAGGCGAGAATTACTTCCGCCACCTGCCCAAGTGCCAGCCGTATTCCGAATGCCGGCACCGGGAACCACGCCGGCCGCCCCACGGTTTGCGCCAGCGCCCGCGTAAAATCCGACTGACGCAGCGGATTCGGCGCAACCCCATTCACCACACCCGACCACGAGACATCCGTCGCCGCTCGATAAAACATCCGGGCGAGGTCCTGCAGGTGGATCCAAGACGTCCATTGCGTCCCACTGCCGAGACGACCGCCGAGCCCGAGCTTGAAGATCGGCAACATGCGGTTCATGGCGACCCCCCCGCGGCCGAGAACGAAGCCGATTCGAATGGAGACGGTTCGAACGCCGAGCTCGGTGGCGCGCCCGGCCTCCTCTTCCCACCGACGGCAGACCTCGGCTAAGAACCCCTCGCCCGCGGCCGAAGACTCGTCGAGAAGTTCGTCGCCGCGGTCACCGTAGTAGCCAATGGCCGAAGCGCAGACAAACGCCCCCGGCCGGACCTCCAGCTCCGACATGCGCTCGACGAGCTGTCGCGTGGAGCAGACACGGCTCTCTTCTATTTCGGTACGGCGCTCTCCGTTCCAACGACAGTGAACGCTCCGACCAGCGAGGTGAATGACCGCACTCACCCCTTCGAACGCTTCGATGGGGGGCGGTCCCTCCTGATAACGCCATGCGAAACACGGAATGTCACGCCCGTGCCGCTCCCGGAGCGCGGCCTCGGTCCGGTCCTTGTTTCTGGTCAGCACGGCGACGTCGTCAAACAGCTCGACGACTTCTCGACCGACGAATCCTGTCGCTCCGCTTATCAGTACTCGACCACTCACGACCGTTCCTCCGAACGTTTCTGCGCCCCCGGTGCGCCTCAATTCCCGTAAAGACCCCCGCCAGCAATGCCGAAACAGGAGGAGCCTCTGTTCTCTCGCAAACCTTCCAAGAAGGGCACTCTATGTCGAGCGAGATCCTCGAAGCGATGCGTGACTCGATTGACGACGTTTTCGCCGTGATGTTTGGAATGAATGCTCAATTCGGCTCAGGGCTATCTGACTGCGACCGGGACGGGCCGGTAATCCTCTCGAGTATCGATATCCATGGCGCGGACAACGCCTCGCTCTCGATCTATTTCGACTCAGTGTCGGCCTCGAACTTGGCTGAACGCATGGTTGGCAAAGAGCACATGCACGAGTCCGACTTCATCGAAGACGCCATTCGTGAGCTCTCCAACATGGTGGCCGGCGGCGTGAAACGACGGCTCGGCGACAACGGGCCGCTCCTGTTCGATGGCCTGACCCTGCCCAAGACGTCACACCATGACCAAATGCCCTTCGATAGTGAAGAGCCCGGCTGTCTCGACTTCTTTTTTGGTGTGTCCAAAGACCTCGTCGGGCGCGGTCGCCTCCAACTAGCGAGAGCCGACCGTGTGTCCAAGAGATCGATCGAGGAGGCAACGTCGTGAATATCATGATCGTCGACGATTCAAAAGTGATGCGCGTGATGATCAAGCGAGCGTTGGCCACGGCAGGAATCGAGTGCGAAACTGTCGAAGCTGGGGACGGAGTCGAAGCACTGACGATGGTGACGAACTCACTCGACCTCATCCTCGTCGACTGGAACATGCCCAACATGAACGGCGTCGAATTCGTGCGGCAGTTGAGAACCAGCAACGACACGCCGGTCATCATGGTGACCACCGAGACACACGTTGCCAAGAAGCAAGAGGCGACCAATGCGGGCGCCAATGGGTTCTTGGCCAAACCGTTCACCCCTGAGCAACTCTCGGAGCATATTCACGAGGTTGCTGGCTCGGCGCAATGACAGACGCCAATCTCAACTCCACCCTCGAGACCGGGCTCCAGACCACGGTCGGACAGATCGCCGAAGACCTCTCACAGCTACTCGCGCTGGAGATTGAGATCGACGCCACCGCTATGGAACTCGTTGCGGTCACGTCGATATTCCCCGGAGCGGGAACTCACGGCGCCGTATGCGCGCGAGCGTCTTTCGCACGCAAGGGCAACGGGGTCGGCGGAATCCTCCTCGGAGCGTTGGCCGCGAACCGCCTCAGCCACGCCGCGATGATGATGGACCCCCCGGAAGACGGGGATCCGATCAACTGGGACGGTCTGGTTCGCGAGGCTATGGACGAGATCTTCAATATCCTGGTTGGATCGTGGAACAACACCAGCGCCGCAGACCTTCGCATGGGCGGCAGCGTCGAAGAACGGTCGGTCGAGTACTACTCGGCCAACAGCTCGATTCCCGAGGCTGCGGGCGTCGTTCCGATCTGCGCATGCATGCCGATGAAGATCGGCGAGATCCAGGAACAGATAGCCTTCTTCCTCCCCATCAACGCAGTCCACGGCCCCGCGGTGAGGGGATTCTCTGTTCCCGAAGGGTTCACGAAGAACCTAGGCGATGGAGGGTCAAGCGGTACTGTTTCGGCCGAAGAGCCGGCGGTGGTCGCGCCACCACGGTACGACGGCCCGGTGAGACCGGTCGTATTCGTCGACTACACGGGTTCTGTTGTCGCTTGGATCCGGCAGCAGGCCGCGCTCGCTCGCTTCAAGGTGTACAAATCTACAGGACCGAGCTCTGACACGAATCCTGATGAACCGCCTGCAGCAACGGTCTTGGTGGGATTGAATCCGGCCGACCTACCGGAACTCAACGAGTTGCCGTTCGTCGAAATCCGGCCGCTCGAGTAGTCGGGGCTGGTCCGGGAGTCCGGGCTAGAGGCCCGGCCTCTAGGCGTGCACGCCTAGCGCGTCGAGCTTTCCGAACAGCATTTCTTTGTCGAACGGCTTCATGACGTACTCGTTAGCACCAGCGGACAACGCCTCGGTGATATTCTCGAAGTCGCTGTTGGTCGTGACCATGATCACGGGGCACGCGGCATTGACGGCGTCCGCTCGAAACTCCTTCAGGAACTCGATTCCGTTCATGACCGGCATATTCCAGTCGAGGAGAATGGCGTCGGGAAGTCCCTCACTGCTCAACGAGTCGAGCGCTTCTTGGCCGTCGGCGGCCTCGGAAATCGACATCCCAAGAGACTTGAGGATCCCGCCGATAGCGAGACGAATTCCTCGCGAGTCATCGACCACAAGTATACGACTCACTTCGAGCCACTCTTGGGAGATGGGTCGATAGCACCGTCTACGCCGAGGTCTCGACCCACAGCCTCAGAGTGTCCGGAAGACTGAAGAACGACGTTTCTCGCATAGACGAAGCTGTCGAAGGGCACGCCGGTGAACTCGAGGCCGACCTCGGATCCCGATTGCCAGACCGTGTCCGCGTCGAAGGCGTGGTCCTCCTCCGCAGCCGGCACGAGAAACCTAACGGACTTCCCTTTCAACGCGATGGCGTTCGAAAGGCGAACTCGCGCACCTCTGAGACCGAAGTCGATGCAAGTTGCCGGTTGCTCGACTCCGTCGGCGGAAATCATGCATGGGGGGCTGAAGGAGACGCGAGTGAAGCGTCGCCGGTTCGCTTGAGAATTGCTCATATCGCCCCATTCCTGTGATCCCTCGAGGTACGGCCTGTTCGACTTATCGGAGGCGCCCCGCAGTGACTTTGCCCCTTTCCAGAGAAGAACAAGAGCGGTGGCGAGCGGCACCGAAGCGAATCGAAGGCAGTATTTTCGAATCAAAGCCAGTCCAGTTCTTGGTCGATACCTACAGGGAGCCTGCTTAGCTAGTGACGCGTAGTGGATAGGGACCAACCATGTCAGAACACGGCGAGATCCGTGTGATGATCGTCGACGACTCGGTGGTCCTCCGTGGCTTGGTGGCGCAAGCGCTCGAGACCGATCCTCTTGTCCAAATCGTCGAGAAAGCCAGCAATGGCCAGGAGGCGCCCGAGCGTCTGGCGTCGCGCGATGTCGAAATGCCGGTCATGGATGGGATCACCGCCCTCCCCCCGATCACGCAGCGCTTTCCCCAAATCATCCCACCCAAGGTCGACCCTTCCAACGTCGGCACTGAGACGCCTCGCTCTGAGAACAACGACCTGCCCCCGGCCAGATCCAACGACCCAGAGTCGCGGCCAGCCGCTCAGTCGATTCGGACCCGAACGACACCGGTCCGCAGTTGTCTATTCGTTTACCAAGTGAGGCGTTGGCATGAACCCCGGTAGCTACGCACAGCTTGCCGAACTCCTTCTGAAACGCATCGGATTGGTTCTCGGCGACGGAAAGGAATACCTGCTCACGACCCGGCTGACACCGATCGTCGAAGAACAAGGTTTTGGCACCCTCGACGCGTTGATCGCCGCCCTCGCTCGCCCTGCCAACCGCGCTCTGGTCGAACAAGTAGTCGACGCGATGACGACGAACGAAACCTCGTTCTTTCGCGATAGTCGGCCGTTCGAAACACTATTCAACGAAGTGCTGCCCAGGCTCATCGAGCGACGCGCCATGACGCGCAAATTGAGTATCTGGAACGCCGGCTGCTCGACCGGCCAGGAACCCTACTCCGTCGTCATGGGGCTGTCGGAGAGACATCCCGAACTCATGAGCTGGAACCTTCAGGTCACGGCAACCGACGTCAGTCGAACTGTGATCGACCGGGCACAGACGGGGCGATACAACCACTTCGAAGTACAGCGCGGACTCCCGGTGCAGTACTTGATCAAGTACTTCGAACAAGACGAACGAGAGTACCAACTCAAGCACGAGATTCGACGTCGAGTAAACTTCAAGGCACTCAACTTGATGGAACCATTCAACTCGGTCGGAGAACACGACATCATCTTTGTTCGGAACGTGCTCATCTACTTTGACCCCGAAGTCAAACGCGACATCCTCGAGCGCATGTGCAACTGCCTCGCCCCCGACGGCGTTCTATTCTTGGGGTCGACCGAGAGCATGATCGGCATCACCAAGACGATGGAACGAGTCACAGAGTGCTCGACCGTCGTGTTTCGCCGGGCCGACGCTTCTCCGGAGATCGAGTTCGTCTAACCGCGACCGTCAACGACGACGGTGCCCCCGGGTTGGCGACTCCCCGCGCCCGAGTCGACCCCTGCCCCGCACGACAACTTTGGACCTCGGACCTCCCGTTACCGGGGATCGCACCCCTTTTTTGGAAGGCGTTCGAAAATGCGCACATCCTCGGGCGAGCCGGAGGGGTTATCCTGTAACGACCAGGAAGGACGATCCATGCGTAACAAACCCCGACCGACGATCCGCTCGAGCCGAAGACGCCCGACCTCCAACCGGCTCAGGGCGACTGCCTGGCTGTGCGCGACGGTCTGCGTGGGCGCACTACTGCTCGCCACACCGTCCACGGCGGGGGTTCAAGATGCGCCGCCCAGCGCGACGCCGCCGTCCGCAGGCGTGATCGGGCTCGACGGCGCGGCTCACCTTCTGGGGCGCGCCGGACTCGGAGCGACTCCGGAACAGCTGCACGAGTACGCCCCGATGACTCGGGTCGAAGCTATCGACCGTTTGCTCACAATGCCTCGTGCCACCGGCACCCGCCTTTCACCCCCGGACTGGATCGACGCCCGGCCGGCCGATGACTTCCCCGAGTCCGACCGCATGGGCATTTCGAAGGACGACCTGCGCAAGAAGGTCCGCGACCTTCAGCGCCAGCGGGGCCGCGCGCTCAAGGCGTGGTGGTACGAAGAGCTCCTGTCCACGGACGCTCCTCTGCGAGAACGCATGACTCTGTTTTGGCACAACCACTTCACGTCGAGTCTGCAGAAGGTCAAAGACCCGCGGCTCATGTATCAGCAAAACGCCCTACTTCGCGAACACGCACTCGGTAGCTTTCAAGCACTGGTCGGTGCTGTCGCCCGGGACGCTGCAATGCTGCAATACCTCGATGGCCAGCGCAGCCGGAAGAACAAACCCAACGAAAACTTCGCGCGAGAACTCCTGGAACTGTTCACGCTCGGCGAAGGTCACTACACAGAATCAGACATCAAAGAGGCAGCGCGCGCATTCACGGGTTGGCGTGTTCAGCGAAGAACCGGCGAGACGCACAACGTTCGCCGCCAGCATGACCGTGGGAAGAAGACGTTCATGGGTGAGACGGGCACTCTCGACGGTGACGACATCGTTCGGATCGTGCTCGAGAATCCGCAAACCGCGCGCTTCATCACGGAGAAGCTGTGGCACTACCTAGTCTCCCCCGAACCCGACGCCAGCGAAGTCGATCGATTGGCGAAGGTGTTTCGCGACTCGAAGTACGACACGAAGACCTTGGTGCGAGCCATGTTGCTCAGCCCCACGTTCTGGGCCGGGTCCACCCGCGGCAGCCTGGCCAAGTCCCCGGTCGACTTGTTGGTCGGAACGGTCCGCGCGTTCGACCTTCCCATCTGGGACATCGGCAACCTAGTACAAGCGAGCCGCCGTCTTGGACAGGACTTGCTCGATCCTCCGAACGTCAAGGGCTGGCCGGGCGGAGCCAACTGGATCTCGTCGACCACCCTTCTCCTACGCGAACAGTTCCTGACCGCCGTCACCACCGGCGGCTCACAACTCGGCAATGATCGAGGCCGGAAGGTTCGCACGAACCGGACGTTCACGAATCGCTGGCTGGCCAGACTTGCCGGAACTCCAAAAACACAGCGGACCACGGCTCGCTCGCTGCTTCTCCGTGTCGACCACCTCACGCCCATCGAGGTGGACGACGCCGCAGAGTACGTCTGGCAACTCCTGCGCGACCCCGCGTACCAGGTGAAGTGACAAGGACCCCTCATGGATCGTCGACAATTCCTGCGCGCCGCCGGACTCAGCACCCTGCCGATCGTCGCGCCGAGCCTGCTCGGCAACGGTCTCCAGGTTTGGGCCGATCCGCATCGCGATGGCAATACTTCCAACCCGAGCCATCGCTGGGATCGCGTGCTTGTGCTCGTCGAGCTTTCGGGAGGCAACGACGGTCTCAACACCGTCGTCCCGACCGGGAATGACGACTACGACCGGCTGCGCCCGAAGCTCGCAATCAAGAAGTCCGACGCTATCGAATTGCAGGACGGCTTGGGACTCCACCCGGCGCTGGCTCCGCTTCGCAGTACGTGGAACAGTGGCGACCTCGCCATTGCGCAGGGAGTCGGCTACTCCCAACCCAACCGCTCCCACTTCCGATCGATCGAGATCTGGGAAACTGGGTCGAACTCCGACGAGTTCCGCCAACAAGGTTGGTTGTCACACCTGTTGTCGCGGGCCGCACTTCCCAAAGAGCACGCCGCCGATGGGGTCGTCATCGGAAACTCCG
>JAJFFE010000026.1 GCA_021776775.1 Planctomycetota bacterium
CTCACTCGATCTCAGTGATCCCATCACGTTGCTCACCGCGCTGTTCGCCACTCCTTCGACGCCGCTGCCGGCGCCGTATCCGAACTGCGGTGTAGACCCGACCGCCGACTCTATCGGTTGCGCGACTCCGGTCGTCTGCCCTTGAGACAGGTTGAGCGACACGGTTGCACGGCGCTGTTGATCTACACCTTCGACCAGCGGTAGGCTGCCTCCCGCAAGGGAGCGTCAATGCAGATCGTCATTATCGGTAACTCCGCCGCCGGAAAGTCCACGCTCGCGCGCGGTCTCGAGGCTCGGCACGGGCTCGCCCACCTCGACCTCGACACGATCGCGTGGGACCCCGGAGCCCAACGCCGCCCTTTCGACAAGTCGTCGCAGGAATTGAAGGCGTTCACCACTCAGCACTCACGCTGGGTCATCGACGGATGCTACGCCGACCTCGCCGAAGTTGCGCTCGCACGGAACGCTGAGGACCCAGAACAGAGCGTCGAACTGTGGTGGCTCGATCCCGGCGACGACGTTTGCCTCGGCCACGCGGAAGCTCGCCACTGGGAGCCGCACAAGTACCCAAGTGCTAAGGCCCAAGACGCCAACCTTCCGATGCTCCGCGAGTGGATAGAACAGTACGGCGCTCGGCAAGACTCCGTCTCCCGCGTCGCGCACCACGCACTCTTTTCCGCGTACGCAGGTCCGAAGAAGCGGCTCGGTCACGCAAGCGAAGCGCTGCAGCACGCCGTCCACCCGCAACTCACCGCGGACACGCACCTCCTCGGCGAACTGCCATCGGGATCGTTGCTCCTGCATTGCAACGCATCGCTCACCTGGTTGATTCTCGTTCCCGACGTGGGCCCTCACGACGTACGTGAACTGCTCGAGCTCGACTCCGCACGGATGGCGTCGTTCCTCCGCGACGCCAAGTTGCTCAATGACGCACTGCGCCGGGAGGGTGGTTGGGAAAAAGTGAACGTGGCGAGCCTCGGCAACCAAGTCCCCCAGCTTCACGTCCATCTGGTCGGCCGACGACGAGACGACGCCTGCTGGCCGCAACCGGTGTGGGGCAACCTGCCCGAAGGTCCGACGTGGTCGGACGAGGAGATCGCGCGGCTGCGCGGTCAACTCGGACGTTACGTGACCGAGCTCGAGAGCTCGCCGCCGTCGCCCTGAATCGGTAGGCCGCGCTGAATCAACTGTCCGCACGCCGCCTCGATATCACGGCCGAGCGATCGCCGCCGTGTCACGCACAAGCCGCGCGCCCGCAGCCGGTCAGACATCGCGTCGATCGCGTCATCGGGCGCCGCTTCGAGTTCGACACCGTCGATCGGGTTGTACGGAATCAGATTCACGTGACAGCGCAGCTCGCCGAGGAACTCCGCAAGATGGTCGGCGTCCTCCGGGGAATCGTTCACCCCGCGCAGTACGACGTACTCGATCATCACCCCGCGCCGCCGAGTCGACGCCAACTCGCCGAGCAGCGGTTTGATCTCGTCGAGCGAGTGGCGCGCCGCGATCGGCATCAATTTGGCGCGCACATGCTGGCGACTGGAGTGCAAGCTGACCGCAACGTTGACGCGCGGGAACTCTGCCTGAAATCTTCGGGCGACGTCCGGCAGCAGCACCGTCGACACGAGAACGCTCGGCTCGGGCAGGTTGAAGGCGTCACCGTCGGTCAGGACTCCAATGGCAGCGAAGACGGCAGCTTCGTTCAGAAACGGCTCGCCCATTCCCATGAACACCACGTTGTCCACGGTTCGGCCCTCGGGTGCGAGTTGCTGCTGCGCGGCGCTGACCTGCCCGAGAATCTGATCCCGAGTCAAGTCCTCCACGCGCTTCATCTGCCCGGTCGCGCAGAATCGACAGCGCAGCGCGCAGCCAACCTGGCTCGACAAGCAGAGTGACGTACGCCCCGAGGGGTAGCGAAGGATCACCGTCTCGAAGCAGCGGCCGGGCGCGACCTCGAAGACGAGCTTGCTCGCCCCGTCGATCTGCGAATCGAGCCGCGCCACCAACTTCAGGCAGGGGCCGGCCAGTCGCTCGACGATTCGCAGGCGGCTCTCATCCGGAACGCGGGCCATCGGTCCCGCCCACGGTTCTCCTCGCTTGAAAAAGGCGACGAGAAACGCGCGGAGGGTGCGCCCATACACGCCCCGCCGATCACAATCGGAGCGCAGCTCGGTCAAGTCGTACACGGAAATCATGCGGAGATCCTAACACGCACCCGGCGATGCCTGGTGAGCGCCGCCCGGAGCCACCGGGCACGTAGCCAGAAGGGCTCCGCGTCGCTAGAGCACGTTCTGGACCCGTGTTATACTGCCGCGCTCTCCACGAAGTACGCCACTCGTCGGCGCTGCTCTCACCAAGGCCGTGTTCTCACTAGACTAAGCTCCCAACAGGATCACTCCATGGACCAGATGACTGCCAAGCCGTACCGCCCGATCCATCACGTTCGCCTCGTCACGGCGGCCTCGCTCTTCGATGGACACGACGCCGCGATCAACATCATGCGAAGGATCCTGCAGTCGTCGGGCGCCGAGGTCATCCACCTCGGGCACAACCGATCCGTGGCCGAAATCGTCGACTGCGCCATTCAGGAAGACGCGCAGGGAATCGCGCTGACGTCGTATCAGGGTGGGCACGTCGAGTACCTCAAGTACATGCACGACGAGCTGGCCAAGCGCGGCGCCGACATCAAGATCTACGCCGGCGGCGGCGGCACCATTCTGCCGACGGAAATCGAGGAGCTTCACGCGCACGGCGTGTCGCGCATCTACTCGCCCGACGACGGCCGCAGCCTCGGCCTGCAAGGCATGATCAACGACGTGCTCGAAGGTTGCGACTTCGAGCCGGCCCGTGATGCCATCGAAGACGAAGTGGCCAAGCTGCCCAGTCGTGATCCCCGGGCGATCGCTCGCGCCATCACGTTTGCCGAGAACCATACCGACCAAGTCGACAAGCTCGACGCCGCGCTCGCCAAGCTTCCCCGGACCAAGACAGTTCCCGTGCTCGGCATCACCGGCACCGGCGGCTCCGGCAAGTCGTCGCTCGTCGACGAACTGGTACGGCGCTTCCTGGACGACTTCGAATCGAAGAGCATCGCGGTGATCTCGGTCGATCCCTCGAAGCGCAAGACTGGCGGCGCGCTGCTCGGCGACCGAATCCGCATGAACTCGATCCACGACTCGCGGGTCTACATGCGATCGCTCGCGACGCGGCAGTCCAACCTAGCCCTGTCGAAGCACGTGCAGAAGGCGATCGACATCTGCAAGGCGGCCGAGTTCGACTTGGTCATCGTCGAGACCAGCGGTATCGGACAGAGCGACACCGAAATCACCGAACACTCGGACGCGTCGCTCTACGTCATGACGGCGGAGTACGGCGCGGCGACGCAGCTCGAGAAGATCGACATGCTCGACTTCGCAGATGTGATCGCCATCAACAAGTTCGACAAGCGCGGCTCACTCGACGCCCTTCGCGATGTTCGCAAGCAGTACAAACGCAACCACCAGCTCTTCGAGACGCCGGACGATCAGATTCCGGTGTTCGGAACGATCGCCAGCCAGTTCAACGATCCC
This sequence comes from Planctomycetota bacterium, assembly GCA_021776775.1. Taxonomy (GTDB): domain Bacteria; phylum Planctomycetota; class UBA8108; order UBA1146; family JAJFFE01; genus JAJFFE01. Next base: position 3,570 of record JAJFFE010000026.1, read on the forward strand.
GGCACCCACACGCTGTATCGCAAGGTCATCGACACGCTGGTCGGTAAGACCGACGCTCCGCTCGACTCGAGCTTCGAGATCACCGACGCCATGAGCGAGAAGTGCTTCATCATTCCGCCAGATCGCGTGCGCTACCTAGCAGAGATCGTCGAGAACAGCGACGGCTACGATCGCTTCGTGGACGAACAGTCCAAGCTAGCGCAACGCCTTTACCAAATTCACGGCACGATCGAGACGCTTCGTGCCAACGTCGGGCGTACCTCCCTCGAGGTGGTCGACTCTGGCAACTCTGGGGTGTTCGAAGTCACCGAACGCGTCGAGGGAGAGCCGGCGTACTTGACGGAACTCGTCGATCAGTACAACGCGCTCGAAGAGCGGCTCCACGCCGATTGTCGACGTGCTCTACGTGAGTGGCCAGAAACGAAGCAGCGCTACCAAGCGGACAAGTACCGCTTCACGGTGCGCGACAAGGTCATCGAACACGATCTCTTCACCGAGTCGTTGTCGCACCTGAAGATTCCCAAGGTCGCGCTGCCTCGGTTCGACAACTGGGGCGACATCCTTCGTTGGATACTCACCGAGAACGTGCCCGGCGACTTCCCGTTTGCCGCCGGCGTCTTTCCACTCAAGCGGCAAGGCGAAGACCCGGCGCGCATGTTCGCGGGCGAAGGCGGTCCGGAGCGAACCAACAAACGGTTCCACTACGTCTCACGAGGAATGCCGGCCAAGCGATTGTCGACGGCGTTCGATTCCGTAACGCTGTACGGCGAAGATCCGGATCGGCGCCCCGACATCTACGGCAAGGTCGGCAACTCCGGGGTCAGCGTCGCCACCGTCGACGACGCCAAGAAGCTGTACTCGGGCTTCGACCTGGCCGACCCGCGGACCTCGGTCTCCATGACCATCAACGGTCCCGCCCCCATGCTGCTCGCGTTTTTCATGAACGCGGCTATCGACCAACAGTGTGAGCGCTACATCGAAGAGCAAGGGTTGTGGGGCGACGTCGATGCGAAGATCGACGAAATCTACCGTGCACGCGGGGTCGAACGGCCGCGTTACCAGGGCGATCTTCCGGAAGGAAACGATGGACTCGGCACACGCCTTTTGGGCGTATCCGGAGACGAAGTTCTCCCCCGTGACGTCTACGACACGATCAAGGCGAAAACGCTGAGCGCGGTGCGCGGCACGGTGCAGGCGGACATCCTCAAAGAGGACCAAGCACAGAACACGTGCATCTTCTCGACCGAGTTTGCGCTACGCATGATGGGCGACATTCAGGAGTACTTCACCGCGAAGAACGTGCGGAACTTCTACTCGGTGTCCATCTCCGGGTATCACATTGCCGAGGCCGGGGCGAACCCAGTCACGCAGCTGGCTCTCACCCTCGCCAACGGCTTCACCTTCGTCGAGTACTACTTGTCTCGCGGCATGAGCATCGACGACTTCGCTCCGAACCTCTCGTTCTTCTTCTCGAACGGTTTGGACGCCGAGTACTCGGTGATCGGACGAGTCGCTCGCCGCATTTGGGCGAAGGCGATCAAGCTCAAGTACGGCGGCAACGGGCGGTCGCAGAAATTGAAGTACCACATTCAGACGTCGGGACGCAGCCTGCACGCACAGGAGATTGCGTTCAACGACATTCGCACGACGCTGCAGGCGCTCTACGCCATCAACGACAACTGCAACTCGCTGCACACCAACGCTTACGACGAAGCGATCACGACGCCGACCGAAGAGAGCGTGCGACGCGCCCTCGCGATTCAGCTGGTGATCAACAAAGAGCTCGGACTCTCCAGCAACGAAAACCCGCTGCAGGGTTCATTCGTCATCGACGATCTGACCGACCTCGTCGAGCAAGCGGTGCTCGAAGAGTTCCGAAGCTTGTCGGAACGCGGCGGCGTTCTGGGCGCTATGGAGCGCATGTATCAACGCAGCAAGATCCAGGAAGAGTCGCTCTACTACGAAACACGGAAGCACACGGGCGAGCTACCGATCGTCGGCGTCAATACGTTCCTCGATCCAGAAGGCTCCCCGACGATCATTCCCGAAGAGGTCATCCGCTCGACCGAAACGGAGAAGGAGTACGCGATCGCTAGCCGCGTGGCGTTCCAAGAGCGCAACCGCAAGGAGTCGGAGACCGCCCTTCGCGAACTGCAACGGGTCGCGGTCGAGAACGGCAACTTGTTCGACGCGCTCATGGAGGCGGGCAAAGTGTGCTCCCTCGGAGAGCTCTCGGGTGCGCTCTACAACGTCGGCGGACAATACCGACGAAACATGTAGCGCGCGGATCACAAGCCGTTCGGAGCTAGCGCTTTAGCCGCACCGCTGCGCTCAATGCCCCGGGATGTCGATGATGGATGACGTATCCGCCTCGACCCCCGGGACCGCCGCATGCTCTTCAACTCGTTCGAGTTTCTCGTCTTCTTCGTCCTGGTGTTCGCGATCTACATCGCGCTGCAGCGACGTTGGCAGAACGTGTTTCTACTGGCGGCGAGCTACACCTTCTACGGTGCGTGGGATCCCCGGTTCCTCGCGCTGATCGCGGCGTCGACCGTCATCGATTACGTCTGCGGACTTCAGATTGGTCGCGCCACCAAGGAACCGCAGCGCCGACTCTTCCTCGGCCTCAGCGTCTGCGCCAACCTGGGCGCGCTCGCATTCTTCAAGTACTACAACTTCTTCGCAGCGAGCTTCGCCGAGTTGTGCACCACTTGGGTCGGCTGGGCGCCGCCGTACCTCGACATCGTCTTGCCGGTCGGAATCTCGTTCTACACGTTTCAAACCATGAGCTACACGATCGACGTCTATCGTCGAGAAGTCTCCCCGACGCGTTCGCTCACGGACCTCGCGCTTTATGTCGCGTTCTTCCCGCAACTCGTCGCCGGTCCTATCGAGCGGGCCAAGAGCTTCCTGCCGCAGATTCAGAACGAACGACGCATTACCTACGACGGGTTCAACCAAGGGTGCTGGCTCATCCTGTTCGGACTCTTCAAGAAGGTCGTCATCGCCGACAACTTGGCTCCGCTCGCCGACGCGGCGTTCGACCAACCGGGTTCGACGTCTGGGCTGCAAACGATGCTGGGTATCTACGCCTTTGCGTTTCAGATCTACGGCGACTTCTCCGGATACACGGACATTGCCCGAGGAACGTCGAAGCTGCTCGGCTTCGACCTTCGCGTCAACTTCCGCGCCCCGTACTTCGCAGTGAACCCGTCGGACTTCTGGAAGCGGTGGCACATCAGTCTCTCTTCCTGGCTCCGAGACTATCTCTACATTCCCCTCGGGGGCAGCCGCGGCGGTCGCTGGACCACGTACCGCAATCTGAGTATCACCATGCTGCTCGGTGGTCTTTGGCACGGCGCCGCGTGGACTTTTGTCGCTTGGGGAGCGTTTCACGCATTCCTGCTCGTTGCCCACCGATCACTCACTCCGTCGTTGTCGCGCATTGCGCCGCAGAGCGCTTACGGCCAGCGCCTGTGGACGTTCGTTCGGGTGGTCTGCTTCTTCCACCTCACTTGCGTGGGGTGGACTCTGTTTCGAGCGCGGTCGCTAGCCGACGTCGGGACTCTCCTGCGATCGGTGCTCGAGCCAGCGAGCGGGAACGAGTCGCTCCTGTACGCGCAGCTCCTCTGGATGGTCGCGCTGCTGCTGCCACTCGTCTGGCTAAACCTAAAACAAGAGAGCGCGAACGATCTCGCGGTCGTGCACCGGTGGCGGGCCCCGGTTCGCTTTACCCTCTTCATGTTGTTGTGGAGTGGCATCGTTCTTTGCGGAGTAACGGATGGTGATGAGTTCCTCTATTTTCAGTTCTGATCTACTGGTCCGGTACTGGCGTCGACCGGCGAGCGATCGACGGTGGCATCTCCTGATCGCCGTCACCGGGTTGACCGTGTTGATCGGCGGCAGCGCCGCGTTGAACCGTCACGCGGGGCCAGGCGCTTTGCGAATCAGCAGCGCACAGATCGTGTTCGTGGGCACGTCGCACGTCACGAGAGGAATTGCCGTCACCTCACCGAGCGTCGTCAAGATCGACATGGCCGCACTCGACCTGGCGGTGGCGCAACGCGCGGTGGAGAAGAGGCTCACGGATTGGCCCAAGCTCCGCGTAGCGGTGATCGAAGTCGACGAGTTCTCGCTGTTCTCCGACACGGTGCACAGCTACGAGCGCAATCTCTCTGAACTGTGCGGCAAGTTGTCCCTCAACGCGTTGGAACTTCCCCCGCAACCGAACGACCTACGGCGCAACTACGTCGCAATATCTGGCCTGTGGTCGGGACGAGGGTACGCGTCCCTGTGGGAGCGCAAGCGGCTGACGATTCAGAACGTAGCGACCGCACGCACCGCTCATACGAAGAAGCCAATTGCCCCCACCGCCGAAGGAGCGCTCGCCCGCGTGGCATACGCCCGGAACAACCTGTTCGTGCGATCGGCCAGCGAGAACTGCGAGCACTACAACCTGCCAGCCCTGCTCGCCCTGATCGGAACCCTTGAGCAGCGCGAAGTCGAAGTGCGGCTCATCCGCTTTCCGACGACCGCAGCCTACCGGGACGCGCGGCCAGCAGTCTGGCAAGAGCGGATCGATGAAGCGGTGGCCGAGGTAACCCGGAACTATCCCGACGTCGAGCTATGGGATTACTCGTGCGACCATCGATTCACCGACGACGACTTCGATGACGTGGACCATCTCGGCAAAGCGGGAGCGCGACGTTTCACGGACATCGTACTCACGAGGATCGCAACGCAACGATGAGCGCGACCCGAGCGGAACCAGGAATCGAGGCCGACAAGTAGTGACGGCCACGAGGTGAAGTCTCTTTGCGGCTTTGGCGGTTCTTGGCGGCTTTGCGAGATTAGGCCAAGCGACGAAAGCACAACGGCTCGCGCACCCAACTGCCAAAACGCTTCGCACCGCGGAGGACGAGGGTGTCCATCATGCTATCTCTCGCCAAGCCGCTAAGAACCGCCAAGAAGCTATGTGACCCTCCTAGATTTCGGATCTAGGTTGTTGAAAGTGAAGGGGCCCTGAGCGATTCCTAGAGGCAGTCTAAAACCCGAAAGG
>JAJFFE010000251.1 GCA_021776775.1 Planctomycetota bacterium
CTTCTTGCGCTCTTCGGTGACCCGTTCGTAGTTGGTCTTGAAAACCGCGGTGTTCGGGTCGTTGTTCGTTTTGCCCAGCTCCCACGCCTTCTTGTAGTTGGCTTGCGCCGACTCGAGACGGTTCGACTTTTCGAGAGCTTCGCCCAGGCTGTCGTAGACGTTGGCCGACGCGGGATAGATCTGCGCGTTGTACGTGAAGATCTGAATCGCATCCTCGATCTGACCGGCGGCCATCGTCTCGTAGCCGAACGCGTTGACCATCGGCTCGCCTGGCTTGACCTCGAACCGGAACCGCTTGCTCAGCATCGCGTAGTGTTTCTTGATCGCTTCGAACGTCGCAATTCCAGCTTCGCCCGGGGCGTCGTCCATGAACCACCCGTCGAAGATCCCCTTCAAGCCGAAGTAGTGGCTGCGCAGAACCACTGATCCGTGATCCTCGTCGGGGAACTGCTTGCTGTCCCAACGGAACCCGGAAAGCAGTCGGTGCTTCGCCAAGAGACCTTTCAGTGAGTCGTACCCCTTCTGCATCCGCTCACCTTCGTCGCCGAGCGTGAGGTACAGCGATCGCTCGAGCTTTTTCTTGTCCTTGAAGAACTCTTCCGCGCGACGCACGCACACCTCGTTGTCCCACCACAACGATGGACTGACCGCCAAGTAGGCGTCGAACAAATCGGTGCGCGTGAGGAAGGCGTGCATCACAAAGAGGCCCCCGAACGAATGGCCCGCCAGAACGCGGTACGGTTGGGTTCGGTACTCCTTTTCGACGCGCGGTATGAGTTCACCGTGAATGAACTTCAAGAAGGCGTCCGCTCCGCCGCTAGTGGGAAACGCTCGGCCCATCTCTTCGGCCGCGCGAGTGGGAGTGAGATCCCTGGTACGATCCGTGTTGGCAATCCCCACGATGATCATGGCCGGCATGCGGCCCCGACTCGATAGGAACTCAACCGTCCCGGCCGTGTGCAGGAAGTGGCCGGGACCGTCGGTCAGGTAGAGCACCGGGTACCGAGTCTCCGAGGTCGCGTACCCGGGAGGCGTGTGAACCCAAATCGTTCGCTCTTCACCGAGCACCTTCGACGGCATGGTGAACTTCGTGCCGTACTCGAGTGGCTCCCCGGCATCGGCGACGGAGGGAATCAGGAACGCGGCGGCCACGACGAGGGCAACGCGGAACGCGGTCGACGAGCGTGTCATTGGGTCTCCTTGGTTTCGGGCCGCTCCGGTAGCGTGTGCGGCGCATGGTCACGGATCTGCGGGCCACTCTGGGCAAACTGTACCGACTCGAGGCAGGACGCCGCCGGATGTCGAGCGCACCTCCGTCACTCCCGACGGTGCGCTTTGCGAAAGCCCCCAGCGCTCATTTTGTCGTCAGGATCAGTAGACGCTAGGGCACCTTGTAAATCTCCATTCGTGATGGAGATTTACACGGTTGGGGCTGACTGATCGTTGAGCGAAGAGCTTCCCCGGCGTTGCGTGGCGCGCTCGACCGTTCGCTCTGGCGCTCCTCGGGACCGGCGGGTCCCGTAAGACGGCGCTGGCTCGCGTTGTCGTGGAAGTCCTCGTGCGACCCACGACCGCTATTGCAGCAGCTGTATGAACTGCTTGTTGTCGTTTCGTTTTGCCCAGTCGAGCGCAGTCTCTCCGTTGCGGTCTTTCGCAGATCGGTCAGCGCCCTTGGTGAGGAGATACCTGACGACGTCAGCGCGTTTCGATTTCGTGGCAACGAGCAGAGGCGTCTCGCTGTACGTCTTCGTGGCACGGTTGACATCGGCGCCGTTGGCGATGAGCAGCTTGACGCTCTTCAAGCAACCACCGCGCGCCGCTTCGATGAGCGGGGCGCGGTTCTCGGGGGTGGCGATGTCGGCCGTCGCGCCGAGATCGAGCAGGTGCCGGACCGTTTCGTGACGCTTCTGGGCCGCGGCGCGATGGAGAGGAGTCTGGCCGCGCTTGTTGACCGTATTGATGTCCAAGCCGTTCTTCAGGAACAGATCGATCCAGTCGTTCTGTCCCATGTGCGCAGCGACGCCAACCGCGGTGCGTCCCCCTTTGGACTCTGCGTTGACGTTGGCGCCGAGGTCGATCAGCCTCTTGCCCAACTTCAAGTTGTTCATGATGACACAGCTGATCAGCGGCGTTTCGCCCGACGCACCACCGCAGTTCACATCAGCGCCGCGTTCCAGCAAGAGGTCCGTCACATGCGCCGCCCGCATCCCGATGGAGATTTGCAGCGCGGTCGCCCCCACGGAAATCTCCGCGTCGATCGGGGCACCCTGATCGAGGTACATTCGAACGCCGGCGACGTCTCGTTTGTCGATCAACTCGCGCGGAATCGGTTCGCCGCTCATGGCCGACCCTGTAGCACTATCGGAACTTCCCACGCCATCCGCGGGGGGTCGCCCTCCGGCGTCCGCGGTTTCGGACGAGCAGGCAGTGGACAGGGCAATCAACGACAGCAGAGCGATGAGCGGCATGATTCGCATAGAGTCTCCTTGTATCCGATTGATCGGCCATCGAGACGCCCAGAGTTGAGTTCGACCGATGGCCGCCAGTCGCAAGTTTCGGCTTACGTTCGACTTTGCCGCGACACTCGCTCCTGCGCCAGGCACTGTTTCCCGTCACGGCTTCCTGGCGCTAACCTCGAGAGGAAGCATGGCTGTTCGCGCGATCGACTCCCTCTTGCCTCTACTAGTCATCACGACCGTCTCGCGCCGGTCCACCACCGTCGCGGCTCGGCTGCGATCCACTGGCCCATCCACCATTGCCACGAGCGCTTATCACAGACCTGGAATATCAGCCCACGCCACGATGCACCCAAGTACCTTCGGTTCGCGCCCGATCTGCTTCGTCTGTTGGATGAAGCGATGGAGAGGTGGACTGCGGCAACCGACGCTGGCATCATAAAACCACGTCGAGCGTCACTTCCGCGCAGCGGTTGAGCTCAACTCGTCGTGCAGCTGACTGCGGGGCCGTCTTCTCTCTACTTCTCTCTACCGAGGCAGGGCCGCCGGCCAACACCTCCGCTACAATCCACGCTTTCCCGAATGCTGCCCCTCGCAGCTGAGCTTCATCGTTAGGCCGACATGACCAAGGATTCAGCTTCACCTCGACGCACGCCTACTCTTCTCGTCATGGCAGGTGTGCCCCTCTTCCTTGGGGCCATAGTCATGCGCGTGAATTCGGAACGCCTCGCCTGGCCTCGCAATCAGATTTCTGTGAATACCGAAGTATTGGTACGCCGAACCGGGGTCTGGAACGACGTTGCGGGATTCGTGGCGTACCTCGGCACTGGCTTGATTCTGCTTGGCTCACACCATCTCTGCAGGAGAGCTATACACTCGTCTCCACCGGAGCACGAGCCAGCTTGCGACTCCGAGGCAGCAATCTCAAAGGCGACCTAACACAGACGGCTACGCCTCGGAACAGAGTTGAAGGGGGTCTGACATGGCGCTGCCTCCAGACGTTCGGCGCGAGGATCTCTGGTGTGCATTGTCTGACCTCTGGCTCGACACAGAGTTGTCCGATGAACGGTTGCGTGAGCTCGCCGAAATTGTCCGGCAATCGGGTCTACGGGGCCGCGCTCTCGAGGATGTGTTTGAGCTGGAGCTCGCTCCGATACTTGGCGGCAACCATCACTCGCCTGCAGGTGAGTGGGAGGGGTTTGACCCCGAGTGGCTTTGCACTCGAGCGCGCGCACTCGAGGGTAAGCGTCGGGTCCGCCATCGGGTCGCAGCTTGGTTGGGGCTGACGACATATGCCGCACGGCCGGCGTGGAATCGGGTCAAACAACTCGCTTTCGGCTCGGGCGGCAGTTAGCCATGTTCGGGCCGGATTTGCCGCGAGCGCTGCGCAACCAAGACTCGTCGCCACCGACCCGGGGGCCGTCTTCACCCCGACGGACCGACCACGTCGGGCTGCGTCCTCGGCTCGAACTTCACCTTTTACCAGTGCTGCCCCGGCAGCGAGTCTTCAACGTTGGGCCGTCATGGAACGCTGGGAGGAACTTCAAAAGGCTGGCAAGCAAGCGGTACGTCTCGGAGATCACGCCAAGGCTCGCGAGCTGTTCGTTGAATCCATGCGAGAGGCCGAACCGTTTGGCGACACCGACGAGCGCTGGAAGTCGGCGTTCACGGTGGCGGTAGCCTTCTTTCATTTCGTAATCAGGGAGTACGCAACGGCGGAGGCACTCTACCGTCGGCGCATCCAGTACCTCGAGAGGCTGGGACCGAGCAAAGAGCTGGCGAACGAAATGCAGAGCCTTGCTCTCGTGCTCTGCCAACAGAAGCGGATCGCGGAGGCCAGAGCGGTAGACAAAGCGATTCGCGCTATGTGGCCACCGGAAGAACCGCCGAACTAGCGACTCTTGCTTTCCACCGACCGAGAGTTTTCACGCAACTGTCACCGGGCGGGCTGCCAACGCTTTCATATGTCCTAACGAGGGGCCTAATCTCATGAGCCGACAAGACGCGATGTGGGTAGTGATCCGTGGTTTCGGACTCTTTATGCTTTACCAAGCTCTACTGGCCTTGTTCTCTTTCGCGTGGCACGGTGTGACGGCGATACGCTACCGAGGCTCGACCCCGGAACCGTATCGAACTGACAACGACTCGTTGTTTGACGAGATTTTCTATCAACCGGACCTCTGGATGCCGCTCATCTACGCCGGTGCCCAACTCATCTGCTTCGGCCTGCTTGCGCGGTACTTGCTCGTGTTTGGCGACATGGTGCATGGGTGGTGTACTGCAGCGTGGAAACCTGACGCAGGAGACGGCGTTGGTAGCCAGTGAATACGCACATGAATCGATAGCCGCTAACTCAGCCTTCGCTGTTCGCTGGTCGTCAAAGTCAGTTCCACAGCGAAGGCGAACCCGAGCGGACGGCACAGCCGAACTGGCAAGGGGCGTGGTGCATGGAATCGCTTTCTCGCTCGAGTCAACGTTCCCATAAGTGTACGGGCGCCAACCAACCGCTGTCGATCGTCGGGTGGGTGGCCGCCAGAATCTCTTGCCTGTCGACGGCGTACCCAGGACGATGAATCTGGCTCCTGAATCGTTGGTACTACATCCCACGGAGAATCCCATGCGTTGTCTGATCGGTATCCTCGTTGTGTTGACTGTGATCCTCGCGGCTTCGTCGCGTCTGTCGGCGCAGAGTCCCGACTACGTGCTGACGCTGACGGATGAGACGACGCCGACCGGCAGTTCCGCCGACGTGACGATCCACTTCGACGTGTCTGGGACACCGGTTGACGGAATGACGCTGGGTATTTGTCACGACTCGTCGGAGCTCGAGCTGACCGCGATTGCAGATGGACAAGCGTTGATCGATCTCAATCCGGACTTCGTCGCTTCCGATGAGGTGGCGGGCGGTTTCGTGCTCGGGCTCGTGGTGGACTTTACGCTGACCGCGGTCATTCCCGTGGGACTCGGATACGAGCTCTGGGTCGTGACATATCTTGCCACCGGCCCCGACGGAGTCGTCTCGGACGTTTGTTTTTGCGACACATTGGCGACGACGTCGGGCGTCTTGATCGTCAATGAAGTCATCGTCACCGGGGGAAGCGTCACCCCGACTCAAGAGTGTGGATCGGTCACAATTTCAACGGTCGTGGGAGAGTTGTTCCGTCGTGGCGATGCGAACGGTGACGGCGGCTACGACATCTCCGATGCCATCTCGATTCTTGCGCAGCTCTTCTCCGGCGCGCCGACGCCGTGTCTCGATGCGTCCGATGTGAATGACGACAGCGGTGCTGATATTGCCGATGCTATCTTCGTGCTGGCGAACTTGTTCAGTGGGGGGGCGGACCCGTCGGCTCCGGGCGCGGCGTGCGGAGCCGATCCGACGCTCGATGCGATCGCGTGCGCGTCCTATCCGAATTGCCCGTGAGCCTACTGAGGCGCCCGTCGCGTTCGGTCGGAAGCGAGGCCACTCAGGCGGCGGCCGCTTCGGATTCGGCGAACGCCTTGAACGCTTGCATGTACTTGTACGATTGCTTCTTGAACATGCCTGGCATGAGGAACGCGAGAACGCGAATGAACCCCTTACACCGAAACTCGTGCTTGGTCGTCCAGCGCGTTTGAGTCGAACTCGCTTCTTCGAAATGGTTCGCGACCGAGTTCCAAACTTTGTTTGCTTCGTACGTGGCTGAAAACTCTTCCGGTAGGTTCCGCGCGGTGATCGTTTCGACCATCTCGATGGTGCGCTGACCCATTTGGAATCGCATCTGAGACTTCGCTCCGACTTGCCCCGGCTCTCCTTCGATGGGTTCGAAGCTCAGCAACCCTTCTTGCCACTTGGGGAGATTCTCCGTGCTGTCGAAGAGTTCGATGACGCGGCTGCGTGGAAGATCGATGACGATCTGGAGTTGATACCTCACGAGCGACTCCTCATCTCGGCTTGGCCGACTAGTCGCGGCCGGACCTCGGCATGATATGGAGTGCCCACTCGCTGTGCCAGTGGAGGAAGTAGCGGTGGGGGAAGTCGCCAGTTCAATGACTGGTCGAGCGAAGCGACAGAGGAGGGTGCCCGTCGTCGTTCGGACAGCAGCCCGGAACTTGCGGAAGCGCAGCCTGCTCGGCTGCGCTTCATGAAGTTGCTACGTGTCCGCGGAGACTTTGACCGCCTTGACGCGGTACTCCTCGCCACGAGACTCCGTGAGTTTTGCCGCCTTTACGTTCGCCGCTTCCTCTTCCGGGAACGGGAACGTCGCGATGACTTTGAATTTGGTGTCGATGACTCGCCACACCATCTTCATGCGACCGCTCGGCGTTACGCTCGATAGCCTGCTGGTCTTCTTTTTTGCCGCCTTCTTGGCGGCCTTCTTAGCCGTTTTCTTCGCCGCGGTCTTCTTAGCGGCCACCTTCTTAGCGGCCACCTTCTTCGACGCGACCGCCTTGGACGCTGTCTTCTTCGAGGCGGCTTTCTTGGACGCGGTAGCCGTCGTCTTCTTGGTGGCAGTCTTCTTGGTGGCGGAGGCAGCCTTCTTCTTTACGGCGCTGGTCTTCTTTTTGGCGGCTGCCTTCTTCGCTGCTTTCTTAGCGATCTCTTCCTCCACTTTCACTTTTGGCGGCGACATATAACTATTAGGTGGCCCAGAGGGCTAAAGACGTTCGTCGCAGCTGCCAGTCGGCAGATTCTGGGGACCAATCGCAAGGCCCGCTCGACGAATCCGGTTCGAGGTGCGCACACAATAACACAACTTGGGTTGATAAACTCAGTAAAGGGCTGGAGATCGAACGAAAGACACGACGCGCGGCGCGCCCGAGACGGGCGTGGGGTGGCGGTGATCTGGATATGAGGGGGTGCCGACGTCGAGTTCTGGTGGCGAGAGGCTCGAAGGGTTGCCGGCTCGCTGCGCTGTTTGGGTGGGGCTGCGTGTGACGTTGATCATCCAACGATCGAGCGAGATACTGCTTTCATGAACCCGAAACACATCCTCCTTTTCTGTGCCGTCGCGACCCTTGGCGTGGCTGTCGGTTATTCACTTGGCTATTCACGTGGCGAGCCCGGGGTCGAAGAGTCTTCCGGGGAGACGCCATCGGTCGAAAAGCCGACCCCAGTGGCCTTCGACAACGAGGACGCGCTGCGTAGCGAGATCGACCGCCTTCAGCGCGGGAACCGAGCGTTGATCGCCGAGCTCGCTCGCGAACGAACGCGCACGACTTCAGAAGGTGCGGCTTCCGCGGCTGATCCAGAGTCCTCGGAGTTCGAGGCGTTTCGAGACGCGTTGGTCGACGGTGATTGGTCGGTGCCAACCCTCACTGCCGAGGAGATCGAGAGTGTGCTCGAG
>JAJFFE010000252.1 GCA_021776775.1 Planctomycetota bacterium
GTCAACCCCAATACGATCTTCGTTGATCATTGCGTTCTGTGGGGTAATTCGTCGTCCACCGCAGGCGCGGTTCAACTCGCCATCGCCTCCACGGCGACGATCGTCAACAGCGTCGCCTGGAACAACGGCCCGACGCCGCTCGACGGACTCGGTCTGTACGAGGTGTCGTACTCCATTGTAGAGGGCGGATTCCCAGGCCTGTCGAACTTCGATACCGATCCACTGTTCGTCGATCCCAGCGGCGGCGACTTCTCATTACTGCCTGGGTCACCCGGCATCGACGCCGGCGACCCGCAGAGCCTGGGCGACGCCGACGGGACGGTCACGGACATCGGCATGTTCTCGGCTACTGATCCCCTCTTCAACCGCGGAGACGTCAACGGCGACAACGCGTTCGACATCTCCGACCCTGTGGCCACTCTGCAGATTCTCTTCATAGCGGGATCGGAATCACCACTGTGCGCGGCGGCAACGGACGCTAACGACGACGGCTCGCTCGATGTGAGCGATGCGGTCTTTGGCTTGGCCGCCCTCTTCATTCCGGGTACACCGCCGCTGGCAGCCCCGTTCCCCACGTGCGGCGTCGATTCGAGCCCGTCAACGCTCGGCTGCGACGAGTATCTCTGCCCCTGACTTCGTCTCGGGCTCGAACGGGCCTCTAATCCCGGTCAGCGCTCACGTCGCTCGGATAGGCGACGTGAGTGCGGCCGTCGTCACGGCTCAACGATCCGAACGCATCGCCACGTCCATCGATCGAGTTCCGCGGATCGAACATCCACTTCGCTTGCAGCCCATCAAAGTCGTCCATGATTTGATTCACCAAGAAAAGCGGTCTCTACCGTTTCAACTTCCGGCGTCATGGTCGGCTTTAACACCTGCGCGTTACGTTCGATTTTCTCACCTGTAGATGTGCCGACCGGGTTTTGGACAACGGACCGCGGCCCTTGAGGGGAGGTATCCAGGGCAAACGCACAGTCCGTATCATTGGCAGATCTACAAATGCGCGCAGCGTCTCCTCAGATTTATTCGTTCCCAAGAATTGCAGCCCAGTCTGCTCAGACTGTTGAGGCGCACCGATATCAGCGCGATGGCATCCAGTAATGCTGGGTGTTGCCGTTCCATGATAGGAGTTGGACAAATGCACACCACCCTACGTTCTCGAGCGTTCCTCATCGTGGCCTTCGTTGCACTTCTCTTTCCGGCCCTCGCGAGTGCTCAATTCAAGAGGGGCGATGCAAATGGAGATGGCTGCGTCGACGGCCTCGATGTTGATCTTATCGCTGACACCCTCCTCATCCCTGGGTTCCCGTCACCGCAATGCATGGACGCCGCCGATACCAACGACGACGGCCTATTCAATATAAGCGACCTGATCTATATCGCCGCTTGGCTCGAGATTCCGAGTTCTCCCGCCCCCCCCGCACCGGGACCGTTCTATTGTGGTGTCGACCCGACCGACGATGAAGTCGGTTGCGAAGTGTACGAGGGCTGCGGCCCTTGTCTCCCCGACGTCACCGGAAGCCTCACTGCCGGCGACGCCTCCGCAGTGCCGGGCGCTACCGGAGTTGATCACTTCATCCTGGGCAGCTTCGACTTCGACTTACCCGGCTTCTCGGTCGCGATCGACTACGACGAGACGATCATCACAGTCGAAAGCATCGATGCGATCGGAACCGCTACGGAAGACGCGTTCTTCTTCGGCCCGATGCATAACAATGATCCGGGAGAGGGATGGTTCTTCGTCGGCGCCCTAATGGACGCCATTCCCCCGCTCGACGGTTACATCCCCGCCGGGGACAACGTTCCTTTGGTTCATACAAAGTTCTCGGTCAGTAGTTTGGCACCGCTCGAGACAATGAGCACGATCTCGGTCGTCGATAGCATCGGCACTCCGGAGGTCGCCACCCTGTTCGCCGTCCCCCCGGCCTCGTTGTTCGTTCCCGACATGGTCGCCGGAACCTTCCACGTGACGCTCGGCGTCACCGGCGCAGTCAAAGCCGGGGATGCCTCGGGTCCTCCAGGAGCGACGAGCGTGGATCACTTCGTTCTCGCGACCTTCGACTACGCGTTACCGGCCTACACGATCGCAGTCGAATATGATGAGTCGCTCCTCAATGTCGGCACGATCGATCCCGTGGGCACCGGAGCGGAGTCGGCGGAGTTCTTCAGCGCGCTGCACGACGACGCGATGGGTGAAGGTTGGTTTTGGGTGGCTGCGCTGATGGATACCTCGCCCCCTATCGACACGTTCATACCGGCTGGAGTCGACGTGCCTCTGATCCACACCACGTTTGCGGTCGATGCCGGAGCGCCCCCTGGTACCTTGAGTACCATCTCGGTGGTTCCTAGTGTCGGGAATCCGCCAGTCGATACGCTTTTTGCCGTGCTACCCGGTTTCGTGTTCGCACCGACGATGCTCTCCGGAACGTTCGAGGTCACCGAAGGCGGACACTTCGTGCGAGGAAACTGCAACGACGACGCCCTCTTCGACATCGGAGATCCGATCTTCCTGCTGGACGTCTTGTTCCCCCCAGGAGGGCCGGGCACTGGAGCGATCCCCTCTTGCGAGGACTCGTGCGATGCGAACGACGATGGCGTGATCGATATCGCGCATCCCATCTCTATGCTGACCGCGCTGTTCCCGACCATGGGCTTGATGCCGCTACCGCCCCCGGGGCCCGGCGTCCCGCCGATCAACTCAGGGGACTGCGGACCTGATACACCTGAGGATGACGCGTTGGATTGTGACCCGGGCTCGACACTCTGCCTCTGAGTCGCTCGTCAGATCAACAGGGCACGCCTTTGCCGGCGGGCTCTGTTGATCGCCTCCCGACCGAGTTCACGCCTATCCCGGACTATCCCCGACTACAAGTCTCTACTTGTTCCGATCTACGCTCGTGCCGCATCGAGTAACAACCGCCGTCCTCGTCAGCTCGCCTTTCAACCACTCCTTTGCGTCGCGCCAATCGGTGTCGGCGGTCCTCGGGGCACACCTCAATATTTGCGCCGTCTCCAGAATCGTCATCCCGCCAAAGAAGTGAAGATCGACGACTCGTGCCTTTCGAGGGAACTCGACATGCAACCGATGCAGAGCTTCGTCGAGGGCAAGCAGGTCGAGGTCCGGCGGGCTGACCGCCTTCAATTCATCCTCGAGTGGGACGCGCTTTCGATCGCCACCCGAACGCGGGCTCCTCCTTCGGCGAGCAGCCTCGACGAGAATCTGCCTCATCGCTCGGGAAGCAGCGAAGAAGAAGTGGGCGCGATTCTTCCACGTCTCATTCCGCAACCGCAGGAAGGACTCGTGAACCAATGCCGTGGGTGTCAGGCTATGACCGGGCGACTCTCGAGAGAGATGCCTGCGCGCTACTGCTCGAAGCTCTTCATAAGCGCGCGCGAATAACTCCTCGCGCACCCCCGGGGCGCGGACCCGATCGATATCGATGAGTTGGGTAATACTTCGCTGACTCGACACCAGATCCTCCGTTTCTTTCGGAAGAGTTGGAGTCAGATTTTCACCCCCCTGTCTACCGCGATCAAGCAGCGACCGTGGCATGAGGCAAACGTTAATGCGCAACGAAGCTCGAGCAGCACTTCATCCTGGGCGTTCGCGACCTCAGGGTTGGCAGAACCCGATTCGATCGAGCTGATCCATTTCTAATTTGCTCGGGTGACGGTCGAGCAGAAGGTAGCCACGCAGGCTGCGCTTCCCGCGAATATGTGCGTTGCTCCTTCTTGAAGACCCGGCCAACCAGAGACCCCTGTCGACTGCCGCGTCGCGTCTTGGGCCAAACCATGGCACGGCACGAAAATCACAGCCTTTGTTCCGTTGATCGTTCCTCGAATGGTCCTCTGCTGCAAATCACTGGGCACGATTAGCGCCCTTTCGGGCGCGGGACGACTCCGCTTGAAGAATGCTCGTCTCCAAAAACTCTGGCGCATTCGCCCCAAGTCCTCGCATGGGGTTTGGGCAGGACGCCACGGGTCATTGCGTTCACGTCCCACCCCATCAAGAAGCAAGATCGACACTAGTAGCCAAGGGAACGATGACGATGAACTGGAAACTCAGACAGTGCTTCAGCATTTCGCGGTGGGTGGCGTTGCCGTGGGTCGCAGTGCTCGCGATATCCGGTGCGCTAGAAGCGCGACAAGGAGGATGCGACGGCGCTGGCGACGAATGCGACGTCTCCAGTGCGTGCACGACCTCGTGGTTCGACCCGTATCACCGAGAGATCATCCACCCACCTGAAGTCGGCGAGTTTCGAACGCCGGAAGATGAGATCTTCCACGCGTTGACGATTGGAGTGGTTACCGAAGTCTTCGATCCCGATCCCGACGCGCCGACGATCTCCGAACAGGTTGCGGTTCCGACCAACGGGTACGTCATCCTCGAGCCCGCCGGCCCCGGCATCGGATTCGAAGACGGGACTATCGACGACGACGAGCCGGGAGGCGAAGCTCCGGAAGCACTCACCCTCGCCCCGCCTCCCCCGACTCCGCACGGTGTGTTGGGCTTGGGCCTCTCCAGCCCCGGGCGCCGCAGTGGATACCGATTCGACATGCTGCCCGGCGAGACGGGCACCGTTGTCCGCCCCGGCACGAACAACAAGAACCGCTTTGTCGCCCTGGGTGTGACGACGTCCGGGGAGGCGACCGGCGGCTATCACGTGCTGTTTCCTTCGGGGACGCGCGCGATTTTCGAACCGACGGGGACGACCCGTCTCAACGGAGATCGTGTCTATCGACTAGCGTCGGTCTCCGACGGTCACGGCAACACGACAACGTACACTTACGTCAGCCCAACCAGCGAACAGCTTCGATCGCGGGTGTTTCCAACCGGTTTCCAGCAGGTCTTCTCGTACGCGCCGTCATGGACCGCGCTCGGCGTCGAGATTCGCTACTATCCCGCAGGCGTCGATCCGGACCTGTTCCCCGACGCCGATCTCCCCGAATGTCGCTGGGGCCTGGAGTTCGACGCAACCTCGGGAGGGCTTCCGTTCGAAGGCGCCCAACTCGCCCGGGTCTACGAGCCGGCCACTGCGTTCGTAGCGGATGCGCTCCCGGGCCAGCTCCACGACCTCTCCACCAATCAGTTTGGCCACCGGGTTCGCGAGTTCCACTACACAGGGCCCGGCGATCCGGTCTATCAACTGCGGGGTCACCGACTCCTCGACGAAGTCCGCGAGTATCGTGCGAGCAGCCTCGGCGGCAACGCGATCTCCGGCACGCTCAGTGTCGTGAAGACGATCTACTACTCGATCATGGGGAACGCGGTCCGCGCTGACTCGTACACCGACGGATACGGTGAGCTCTTCGTGCTGAACTATCCGGATGACACGAGCGCACACCGATTGGACCCGAACGGAACACGGCACGAGTTCACATTCGATCACGAGCGACGCACGACGCAGATGCGGATTGTCCCCACCGATGATGCGCAGGGCCGTCCTCGAACCTACGATCCTGAGAACATGGCGCTGCCGATCCCGGCCAGCGCCTCCGAGCCTCCGCATCGAACCTTGCTGTACGAGTACGACGATCAAAACTGTGATTGCGGCAAGCTCAGTAAGTTGACCTTCCCGAGCGGTCGCACGATCCGCCTGGAATGGGATCCCGAGTCCGGGCGCATCACGAAGCGCATTGAGCCGAACCCCGCCGACGGCGGAGAGACGGACGTCGAGTACAGCTGGCTGTGGTCGGAGCGCCCGACGAGCTACGACAGCAATCCTCTTCTCCACCGTGCGACCGTTCTCGAACAGGTCGTGCTTCCCGGCACCGCCGGCGCTCCCGCCTTGGTCTGGGACGCGACGTACTCTTTCGTACCTCGCGCGGATGGCTTGGGCGATCAGGTCTCGGCAATCTCGGTAAAGTCGTCGGACTTCGAACTCGTCGATGAGTCAACGACAGCGATCACGTACGGAATGTCGTTTGGTGCCAACGGAGAGCTGCTCCTCTTCACGGACGAAGACCGCATCCAAACTCAGTACGAGTACTGGCCGAACATGCTCCTGAAGCGAATTCGGAAGGGAACGACGGGCGTCGATCCCATCACGACGTTCTTCGACCGTGATCCGACTCTCGGCTACGTCACGCAGGCGATCTACGAAGAGGAGTCTGGCGACCCGCTCACCATCGGATTCACGTTCGACGCGCTCGGCCAAATCACGTCTCGTTACGCCGTCGTCGATGGCGTCCCTCACTCCGACGCGCTCTTCTTCGATCGCTGGGGCAACGAAGCGGTCGCGCTGAAGGAGAACCGGAACTCGTCCGGACAGTTCATCGGTCGATCGCACCTTCGAACCGACTCGAGGTACGACGGGGGCCGCCTCCTGCACGTTCTGACGGATCGTCGCCGGCTCGACGCGGACGATCTCGGACCGTTGGCAAACGACCCCGCCGCGCGCATGCTCCTCGCTGAGTACAGCTACGACGCCGTCGGAGGATTGACCTCCGTCGTTCTTCCCAACGGGGCGACTCGAAGGGTCAAGCACGACGGCTACGGCATCCTCTACAAGTCATGGGTGGAGAACGTCACGACCACGGGAGCGGAAACACGACTCTTCTCCAAGAACTTCGTCGACGAAGACGGCGCGGTCGTCGGGGTCTTCGAGGGAGACGCCAGTCTTCCTCTCATGACCGAGTACGTCAGAAGCGCGTCAGGGCACGTCATCGAGATCATAGAGCCCACCGCCCCTCAGGCGCCGGAAGGCTATAGCGGCTCCCTCGGCGGCTCGAGCCGACGGGCGACGTACGACGAGCGCGGTAACCGCGTCCTACTCGAGACCTTCGACTCCGCCGACACACTGCTCGCACGGGAGGCGTTCATCCGCGACGCACTCGGACGCGTGATGGAGCAGCGCAGCGACGCGATCGGATCGGGCACGTCCCATGTGTGGTGGACGCAGAGCCTCTACCGCGGTCTCACCCAAGTCGAACGAACGTCGACTCCGATCAGCACGCACCGCCGCGTCTTCGACGACGCGGGTCGCGTGCGGCAACTTGTACGCGAATCTGCCCCGACGGACCGAACGGTCGACATTGCGTACGAGAGTGGCAGCCTTCAGTACTCACGCGTGGAACGCACCGAGAACGTCGAAGCTCTGAACGGAGCGATTCAACAACACACCTACGTCAACGAGTACGAGTGGGACGCCCTCCGACGACTTCGCCGATTCGAGCGGCTCGGTCGCGACGGACTCGAGACAGCGCAGGTCACGGAATTCGACTACTACACGAACAATCAAACCGAACGGATTCGAGCGTTCCGAGGCTCGAGCGACGTCCGTGTCACCCGCTTCATGCCAGACGCGTTGGGGCGACTCCGCGAGCGAACAGTCGCCGACGGATCGGCGTCCGAGATTCAGATGCGGACTGAGTTCTTCGATTGGAACGCCGGCGAAGCTCGCGAGAGTCGCATTGAACTCAACGACGGTGAGGACAACCTCACTCGCTACACGTACGACTTTGCGGGTCGTCCGGTCGTCGTCGAGCGACCCCGCGAACCGTGGCTGCCCGCGACCGCGCACCGCTCGGTACGAGAGTACGACGCAGCGTCGCGAGTGGAGTCGGAACTCGACGGCGACGGCACGCTCCAGCTGTTGCACTACGACGGCGCGGGTCGACTCTTGGTGCGCGAAAATCCTGACGTCCTCGACAACCCGTTCGTCGCCAATACGGTGACTCGGGAAGTGCTCGAGCGCGATGGACTCGGCAACGTCACGCGCGGCGTCTCTTACTTCGGCCCGCTCGGTCCAGTCATGGTGAAGTCGAGCGAAGTCGAGATCGAAATCGACAGCTTGGGGCGACGCCATCGCGAGTCCTACCGATACCTCGGGCTCGGAGCGTTCCAGGATGTCACGCGCACCTACGATCCAACCACGGTCCGCTACCGCGACTCACTCGACTACGGTGCAGGAGGGACCGAAGTCCGCTTTGAACGCGACTCCGTCTCATCTCAGCTGAGGTCTATGACGTGGACTCGTCCCGGCGGTAGTGAAGAGCTTCTCGCCGAGTACGGACACGCGGGCAACTTCGCGAGCTGGCGAACGCTCCACTACGACGTGGCCGAAGGCAAACGGGGTGAGACCGAATACGAGTTCGACGGATTTGGACGCCTCAGCTCCATGAAGGAACGTCTTGGGGGTACAGGCGACACCATCGCGGATGCGTCCTTCGAGTTTGACGCGTGGTCCAACTTGAGTAAGCACCAGTATCCCAAACAGGGAGCAACTCCAAACGTCATCCCCGCAGGAGACCGGTTCGAGTACGACGAGGCGAATCGGCTGAGCCGCGCGTATCTCGGCGTGGACGCGGCGGACATCGACGATCTCGCTCTCGATCCCGAGCAGACGCAGTACCTCCGAGCGCTCACGTACGGGACGTACGACAACGGGACGGATCCGTACAACGCCAACGGGCTCGACGACGCTGGCAACCGCCGAGATGTCGTCGCGCAAGACGGCCCGGGCGCGCCACGTGTCACCGAGTCGTTCCTGGCCACCGCGAACCGCTACCAGGACGTGAATGGAGTCACGCAGTGGCACGACGGTCGGGGGAACCTCCTGTCCAGCGACGCCACAGATCACGTCTACCTGTACGACTTCCGCAACCGGTTGGCAGAAGTGCGCAACGCTGCAGGACTGACCGTCGCGCTCTACTTCTACGACGCCTTCGGTCGTCGCGTCATCCGTGCACTCACCGACTCCGCGACACTACAGATGACGATCTACACGTCGGCCTACGCCGGCATGCAAGAGGTTCGGGAGTCTACATTCTCTCTCGTCGACTTCACCAACACCCCGCACCGTGAGTTCGTCTGGGGCTCTCGCCTCGGTGAGCTGATCGCTTTTCGGAAATCGGACTCCTCCGGTGGCTGGAAGAGCTACTTCGTCCACACGGGTTGGCACGACTCGGTCACGACGGTCGTCGACGAGAATGGCGACGTTCAAGAGCGCGTCGAGTACACGCCGTTCGGAACGGCAAGCTACTTCGCGGCGGACGGGACGCCCCTCGGAACCGAGTCGTCGATCGGCAATCCGTACGGGTGGAAGGGGGCGCGGCACGATTCGGAAACGGGTCTGGTCTTCATGCGTCACCGTCACTACTCGCCCGAGAGCGGCCGGTTCGTGGCGATCGATCCGATCGGCGTCTGGGGAGACGCCGTCAACCTCGGCAACGGCTACACCTACGGCGCGAACTCGCCACTTCTTTTCATCGACCCGACCGGAACGATCGGCGGCTGGTGTGTCGCCATCGTCGCCGTGGTGATCGTCGTCGCCGTGGCCATACTCCTCTCGCCACCTCCTCCGGCTCCACCGGTGACCCTCGACGACGACGACGACAATCCAATGCCCGAGCCGCCCGGCGACCCGGAGGAGCCACCGGAACCGGACCCGCTCGTCGAAGAGAGGCCTCTCAGGGTGGAAGTCATTCCGGATCCGCCGGCAGACGAGGAAAGTGACGAGGAAGATGAGAACGAAGAGGACGACCCTCTTCCAGACTTCGATCGAGGCATCCCATTCGTGCCCCTCGAATGGTGTTTCGAACTGAATGGAGTCGAACTCCGGATCTGTGGATACGTGATCCCCATCGATCCCGTCCGCACTCCTGAGCGTCGCTAGCGTCGACATTGACAGAGACGTTGATCGTCCGGACGAACCCCCGGGTTGTCTGGCCGGTCAACGTCGAAGAAACCCAGCCTGGTCTCGCGGACCCCCCTGCCACGAAAGAGAATCGCTGGCCCCCGCACCGTGAGCCTAGTCGTCGACTTTCGCCTGCCACTCGGCGGCTTTCGAAGCAAGCTCGGCACTTGCAGCTTCGGCATTCCACAGTGCGTAGCACGACGCAAGCTGCTGGACGAGCGCCGTAACGTCGCGGTGGTCAAGACCGACCTGGCCGATCCTGAGGGTGTACGCTTCCTCCAGACTGGCGGCACTCGACTCAAACTTCCTCATGGCGAGCAATACACGACCATGAGTCAGCAAGAACTTTGAGAGATGGTGGTCTTGGGGACTGCAAATCGATCGCGCAACTTCGATAACCGAACGGCAAACTTGATCAGCTTCGTCCAGTCTACTCTGCCCGTGCAACGATTCAGCCTTACCTCTAGCCGCACTTAGGGTCCGAACGTCCCTACCGCCAAAGTGGGTTCGACTATGGGTCAGGGCCTCGTCGAAGATCTCTTCTGCCTCGTTGTACTTCTTACCACCGAGGAGAAGCTCTCCCACATGCATCAGCGAGTTGATCGTGGTTGGATTCGACTCGCCGAGGACCCGGCGGTTCGTGTCTAGCGCCTCTCGCAGATAGGGTTCAGCCTCGGTCAGTCTTCCACCCCGCTTGAGTACGGCGCCGATATGTATCACCGAGCCGAGAGTCAGCCAGTGCTCGTCTCCGAGAGTTCTTCTGCAGTGTGCGAGCGCCTCTCGAAAGTAGCGCTCGGCTTCGACGAGTTCACCGACTCGAGAGTGCCAGCTTCCCATGTTGACGAGCGAGTTGAGCGTGGCCATGTGCTCGGCGCCGAACCTGCGCTGCCTGGTTTCGAGAACCTCTTCGAGGAACAGCTTGGCGTCTTGGAGCCTTCCGAGTGCGAGGAGCACGGCTCCCATGTTGTTGACGACGTTTAGCCGCCACGTATCACTGTCACCGCCGTCTTGGGTATGACCGGGAACGCTCAACAAGCCACGAAACAGCGCCTCCGCTTCGTCGTAGCGGCCGAGTTTGTAGTACAGCTCGCCCAAGGACAGTTCTGCCTGGAGAGTTGTCTCATCTGTTCTACCCAACGACTCCCGACCAACCTTCGCAGAACGGGTGAGGTAGTCTTCAGCCTCCGTTAGCTGCCCCATTCGGTTCAGGATGGCACCCAGCCACACGCCAGCTTCAATGGTCGTTCTGTGGGCAGAACCGAACTCGTGAAGGCCGATGTCATACGCCGTTCGAAAGCGAACTTCAGCTTGGTCTAGCTTGCCTTGATTTCGGAGAATCGTGCCGATGGCGATGATTGAATCCAACGCCCCCTCGGACTCGGGGCCGAGGCTCTCGGTAAACAACTCCAGCGCTCGTTCTTGCGGTGCCAACGCTTCTGTGAGAAGGCCAACCTCGCGCATCGTGTTTGCACTGGATTGAAGCAACTGTGCTTGGACGAGTGGTTGATCGACAAATTGAGACTCCACCCTGAGTAGCGCTGGGGCGAACACTCTCTCGTAGAACAGCGAAAGGGCGATGCCGGCGAAGTCCACTCCTTGAGTCGCGGTGTCCCACTGCTCGAGTTGCCTCCCGACGTTGCCTTCGGGCTCCTTGCCTTCGAAGCGCTCGCGAGCGTTCTCTCGCAGCAATGTGCGGAGTGTCATTCCCATACGGTTCATGTCACCCGGGGACAGCCACTGATTCTGGAACTCAATGACTTGTTCTAGCTCTCTCGCTCTCGCCGCTTCGGCTTGAACCGCTTGCTTCGCGTCATACTCTGATTCTCTAGATTGGGACCAGAACCAGAGGCTGGTCAACAAGCCGACGGTGATCGCAACCACAATAATTGACGCCGCTGTCACGGGCCCCCGGTGCTTGCGAACGAACTTCTTGATTCGGTAGGTCGCATCGGGAGGGCCGGCGCTAACCGGTTCGTCGTTCAAGCTACTGCTGATATCCGCGGCGAGTTCCGCCGCGGATCCGTACCGTAGCGTTCGATCCTTTTCGAGCGTCTTCATGGTGATCCAATCGAGATCACCACGAATGGCTCGAACCAAAGCTCGGGTCTTTGAGGGGTTATGAGCTGGGCTGCCTTCGCGGGCGGCGGCCAGCAACCTCGAGCTCGGCTTCACCGGTTCGGTTTCGCGAACCGCTTCGAGAATTGCGGCGTACCCCTTGTCTCGGGCGCCTTCGAGCTGCAGTGGTCGCGTCCCCACGAGAAGTTCATACAGCATGACGCCGAGAGAGAACACGTCCGACCGGGTGTCGATGTCCTGCGCGGTCGGGTCGGCTTGCTCCGGGCTCATGTACTCGAGCGTGCCGAGGACCTTGCCGATGCCAGTGTCGACCGTGCGATGAGTCAAGCGTTGGTCAAGCGCCTTGGCCACGCCAAAGTCTATGATCTTGGGGACCCAGTGGTTCCCTTCGTGCGTGATCAAAACGTTCGACGGCTTGAGATCTCGATGAATGATTCCTTTTTGGTGGGCGTGATGGACTCCTTCACACACACGAATAAACAGTTCGAGCCTCTGCCGCACATCGAGGTCATGACTATCGCAATGTTCTACGAGTGGAAGACCCGAGACCAGCTCCATCACAAAATAGGGTTGTCCGTCGTGGGTTGTTCCGGCGTCAAAGACTCGAGCCACGCTGGGGTGATTCATCAACGCGAGTGCTTGCTGCTCCGCCTCGAAGCGAACGAGATCTTCCTCGAACGGTAGTCCGACCTTGAGCATCTTCAGGGCGACGAGGCGCGTTACCGGTTCTTGCTGCTGAGCCAGGTAAACGACACCAAATCCGCCTTCGCCGATCTTTTCGAGAACCTGAAACGAGTCGATCTCCGGGAGCGCGTCAGGGTCGGTAGCTTGGGACAAGCCTTGCTCGTGCGATTGGGAGGAAAGGCTGTCAAGCAGGGGACTGCCTCTCTCGTGTTCTCGTAGAAGATCGCCCACCAGTTCTCGCAGCGTGTCGTCGAGCCCCGGTGTGCGTTCGAAAAACTCCCAACGTTCGTCTGGCGGCTGTGCAACACAGAGATTGAACGCAGTCTTGGCCTCGAGCCATCGATCACCGTCCATGCGTCCGTCCTCCGTTCTTTCCCACGTTTCGCAATTCGTGGCTGAGCCATGCCTTGCTGATCGTCCAGTCTCCTCGGACGGTACTGGACGACACTCCCAATGCCGCCGCAGTTTCATCGATGGTCAAACCGACGAAGTAGCGGAGCTTCACGATCAACGCTGCGCGACTATCTGCCGATTCTAGCTTCTCCAGCGCAACGCTGATGGCCTCGACGCCGTCGGTAGGGCTCTCGACGGCAAGGTGGTCCTCGAGCAGAGGGCGTCGGTCGTGATCACCGCCGTGTTTCGGACGTCGTCGCTTGCGCGCGTTGTCGACAAGAATTCGGCGCATGGCTTCGGCGGCGGCGCCAAAGAAGTGGGCGCGGTTCTCGAACTCGGGCGTCGCGTCACGACCGAAGAGGCGCAGGTAGGCTTCGTTGACGAGGGCCGTAGGTTGGAGCGTGTGATCACGTCGCTCCCGTCCAATCCTGGCGCGAGCGATGCCTTTCAGCTCGTCATAGACAGCTTCAACCAGCTCCGTCTTATCGCCGTCACCCGCCGCGAGCCTCTGAAGGATCTCGGTAACGCGGACAGGATCCTCGGGAGAGTCTTTCGACATAACTCAGGCTGAATCTGTTGGGTGTTTGAGGATGAGTGCGAGCGCTTCATGATATTAAGATTCTAAAGAAAGTCTGGCGCCTTTTTGGGAAATCCTCGCATGTTCAGATGAAGCACGCACGGCGCATGAGCCTTGGCTTTTCTGCGACGCTGAGATGGATGCGTCGTCGCGCTACGTTGCCGTAAGCATCTCTTTTACCACGCGCATCTCGTCAAGAACCCGCTGGTGCGGGGACGAGTGCATCGTCGGCCAACGGCACAGAAGTGACCGTAACGGACATCACGACGGTTGGAGATCTGGGTGGACTATTCGGCGGAGCCGGCCCCTTGTTGTTCGGAGTATTCCCTGACGGCAGTGACTGGACGATCGCTGTAAGCTACACCCATTTTGGCACGCTCTATCTTCAGTTTCCCGCCACGGCCGAACCCGTCATCGCCGTAGAGTACACCTACGAGATTACCGTCGACGATGAGATAACGATCATCCGGGACGACTCCCTGTTCTTGCCTCCGTTGGGCAATCCACCCAACGTCGTTACAGTGAACGGTCAGGGTCAACAAACATACCAAGCTCAGAGCGGTACGATTTCTATCGACGCGGTCCTTCCCGGCAGCTTCCTCCGTGGGGACAGCAACAGCGATGGTCTCGTCGACACCGCCGATGCCATCTGGACTTTGAACGAGCTGTTCCAGTCGGGCCCCTCGTCCCCCTGCATCGCTGCTACCGACGCGAATGCCGACGGATTCGTGGACGCCAGCGACGCAACCTATCTGTTGTCATTCCGTTTTCTGGACGGGCCGCCGCCCCCATCGCCATATCCAAGCTGCGAAACGGGCGGACCCGATTGCGGTCAGACTGCGATCTGTGAGCCTTGGAGGCATCGCTATCGGGTGATACTATCCGCGAATAGTCGCGGAAATAGTCCAGAGAGTGGTGACGCGCAGCTCGACAAAGTTTCCGCGATGGCTGCAAGATCCATCAAACCATCGAAGAGGAGAAGCCAATGTCAACGGCTGCAACAAAGCCCGACTATTCCGACTTGAGCGCAGTATTTATCAACACCACCCTGACGCCTTCGCCGAAAGAAAGTCACACCGACGTACTGATGGACGTCGTCCGCGAAATCATGCGCGGCGCCGGCGTTTCGGTACAGTCCTTTCGCAGCGTGGATCATGACATCGCGCCCGGCGTCTATCCCGACATGACCGAACACGGTTTTGAAACCGATGCGTGGCCAGAGATTGGCAAGGCAGTATTGGGCGCGAACATATTGGTGCTGGGCACACCGATCTGGCTAGGAGAAGTGTCGTCCGAATGCCGTAAGATCATCGAGCGACTCTATGCCCATAGCGGCGAGATGAACGACAAAGGGCAATATACATTCTATGGCAAGACGGCAGGCGCGATCATCACTGGAAATGAGGACGGCGTAAAGCACTGCGCCATGGGCATGCTCTACGCGCTGGCCCATATCGGTTACGTGATCCCTCCTCAGCCCGACGCGGGCTGGATCGGTGAGATCGGCCCGGGCCCATCTTACGGCGACAAGAAAGAGGACGGCTCGCGAGCCGGCTTCGACAGCGAATTCACTGCGCGCAACTCGACGTTCCTTGCATGGAACCTAATGCACACCGCCAACATGCTCAAACAAGCAGGGGGTTTGCCCGCTTATGGCAACAGTCGGCGCGCGTGGAACGACGGCGCAAGATTCGACCATCCCAACCCAGAGTATCGCTAGCAAAGAGTTGTCGGAGCGAACCAATGATGCGTGCAGCCTGCGCGCACGTGCTCGCTCAAGTACCTGCAGTTGTGACGCGCCCGTTACCGCGAAACCGAGACACAGCTTCGCTCACCGTCTAATCTCGTTGAGTCAACCAACGGTGAACGTCGCGCAAGCCTCGTCACGCAGCCCCATCAAGGTGAAACTCGTGTCTATCCGTCTCGTGCTCGCGTCTCTCTTGATCCCGATTCCGTTCTTGTGTGCCCCCGTCGGTCCATCGGCGACAGCGACGACCCACGCCCTGACCGACGACTCCGAAACCGACGCGCAGATCAGCGAATACGTGCGCGAGATTACTCAAGACCTCGATGGAAACTTCTGGTTCGGTACCAATGGCGATGGCGTCTGCCGCTACGACGGAACTTCGCTAACGTATTTCAGTGCAGAACAAGGTTTCGGCGGGCGGGCAGTCCGTGGGATGTTGCAGGATCCGGACGGCGCAATGTGGTTCGCGACGGATGGCGGGGTCAGTCGTCTGGAATCAGGGAACTTCACAAATTACACGACGGCGAATGGCCTCAGCGACAACCAGGTGTGGAGCATTTTTCGCGACAGCGGCGGAACAATCTGGGTCGGCACAATGGCGGGCGTGTGTCGTTTCAATGGCACCTCGTTCGTTCCGTTTCCAATCCCACGGGTTGAAGTTGAGAACCCGGCGGAGGGGTTCGGTCCGCAAGTGATCTGGACCATGTTCGAGGATAGGTCCGGGCACATTTGGTTTGGTACCGACGGCGAGGGAGCGCACAGGTACGACGGGAACACGTTCACGAGCTTTACCACCAAGCAAGGTCTTGCCGGCAATACGGTGCGATGCATCACGGGTGATCGCAATGGACACCTCTGGTTGGGCACGCGCCTTGGCGGCGTGAGTCGTTTCGACGGAAAATCGATCCGCAATTTCACATCGAAGGACGGACTCACCAACAACAAGGTGTACGAAGCGCGGGAGGACAGCGCGGGCAACTTATGGTTTTCCACCCTCGGCGCCGGAGTGTGCAAGTACGACGGAACTACCTTCACTTCGTTCGGTGCCAACGACGGTCTGTCGCTTCTCCATGTGCAGGAAATATTCGAAGACACCGACGGAGTCCTGTGGTTCGGTTGTTCCGGTGGGTTGTTTCGCCTTGACGGGAACACGTTTGTTAACGTGAAGCGCGGCGGCCCGTGGCTGCCGCTGACACGGGGGAAGCCGCGCGCAGGCGGCGCGCCGATAGTCGATCCATTCTCTGGCTGGCCGACCGAGACCTTCGAGTTGCCTCCTGGTTTCGCCCCGAACTTGCCGACCGGTTCTGAGTCGCTGCTCTTCGCACCAGGGTGGCGCAATCCGGATTCCGAGGAGTTCTGGTCCTACGCGTTCGTGATGTCGATCGATGAGTCCGCGCCCGACGCCGCGCGTGTCGACGACTTGCTGGAGCAGTACTACAACGGACTGATGTCGACGTTTGCCTCCAGCAAAGGAAAAGAGAAGGAGGTCAGCGCAGTCCCAGTGCGAGTCGACGTCGTGCGCACCGCGCCGAACCGCTTTGAGGCGAAGATGCATCTGATCGACGCCTTCGCGACATTTGAACCGATCGATCTTCGCGTCGTGATCAACACCGCGGCAGTGACGGATAAGCGATCGAGCGTACGGGTTCAAGTAAGTTCACAACCTGGAGGTCACGAAGTCTGGAGCCGTCTCGACGGGGCGATCAGCCGGATTCTGTCACCGATCGAAACCAAGAAACCCAAAGTCGATGAGGCTGCTCGATCATTGGGCGCCCTCACCGAGCGTACGGTATATGCCGGCTTGGACGAGTCCGCTGTGAAGGCGCTCGCTCGAGAGGCCCAGGCGCGTTGGCCGCAGGAGTTCGCTGGGTTTACCCTCAAGAGTGTCGAACGTTGCGAAGCTGGAGGGTTGACGCATTGGATGTCGACCTGGACACACGCAAAGACGGGTCTTGAGTTCGTCCTTGTGCCGGGAGGAACGTTCCCGATGGGATCACCCGTGAGTGAGCCGAACCGAAGGGAAGATGAACTTCAGCACTCGGTGACTATCGATCCATTCCTGATCGCACGAACGGAGTGCACTCAGGGCGCATGGGCGCAGCTGGCATCCACTGCGGGAGTCGACCGTGCCCCGTCTCACTTCAAGGGATCGAAACTGCTTCCCGTCGAAAGTATCAGCCTGCAGGACATCGCGGCGTGGTGCGCGGTGGCGGAACTTTCTTTGCCGACGGAAGCGCAGTGGGAGTTCGCTTGCCGCGGTGGAACAACGTCGGCGTGGGCGATGGGCGCAAACAAGAACGGCCTGAGCCGGTTCGGCAACCTTGGCAGCGCAGACTGTCCGCAGTCCTGGATCGATCACGAGTTTGACATCACCGAACCGTGGCTCGACGGGTTCGGCGATGAAATGGCCCCGGCGGGGTCATTCAACTGCAATTCTTTTGGCCTATTTGACGTCCATGGAAACGTCAGGGAGTGGTGCCGAGACGCCTACAGCAGCTATCAAGTGCGTCCGAAGAACGGAACCGGTCTTCGACCAGGCGTCTCGGAACACTACGTCGCGCGGGGCGGCAGTTTCAACGCTCCGGCGCGCACGGCGCGGTCGGCCAGACGTCTCAAGGACTCTGGTGCGGTTCACCGCCACCACGGCTTCCGCCCGTCGATGGATCTTCCCTTCTGAATCTCGGGCGGCGTGTGTTGTGTTCTGCAAACACCGAATTCCTCCACCTGTTGCTACTCCATCACCCGGCGTGATTTCAATCAACCGGACGGATGGCTCTCAGTCGTCCTGGGAGCGACACTCTGTGAGTGCGCTGGACGCGTCACCGGATCCGTCGACCAGCTCGAGCGAACTCGTCCCTGGAACGAATCGCACGAAGCGGGTTTCGCCAAGTCCAAGCTCCACGCTCAATGAGGATTCACCCGGCGCGGCCATCTCTTGGTAGATGATGATCGGAAGAATGACGACGATGATTCCTGGGAGCCAAGCGCGTATCGAGAAGTTGATGTCGGTCTCTAGGACATGAGTACCGGGCGGCAGGGTCAGTGTGGAGAAGCCACCGTTCAGCATGTCGGTCTTGTGTTCCCCCGCTACGCTCAGGGAAAATGTGCGGTCCCACCCGTCGACGGGGCGAAACACGACAAGTTGCGACTTCCCTTCGGGCGGCGCAGGTGGTTTCGAATAGGCCGGGCCGTCGGGATTGTTGAAGGCGCACCCGACGGTGGAAAGAAGCAAGCAGAGGCACGTGACGTTCAGCGTGGTCCTCATCATGTTTCGGCTCCCCTTTTGACATTGTTGGATAGCTGGCTCATAGCGCCCCGATCTTACTCGATCCTCCGTCGTTTCAGAATGGGTTCGGATCAGGACATTTCAACGCTAGTTCACTCAAACAGCTCACTCGAGGAACGACAGATGGCAACGGCATCCGTTCGCAGCTTGGTGTCTTATCACCATCGTCCGGAGCGAAAAGATCGTTGGCACCCCCACCCGACGAAGAGCCCAGACGACAAGAGAAGCGGCGCGCCCCGGGACGGGACGCGCCGCTCAAACATGGAGATCACGCAAACCGCCGAGGCTACGGGGGTGGTGGAGCGGTGATCGTCACTTGCCCTGCGGTCGTCGCCGGAATGAACGTCGATCCGGTCGCGTCCGAAAGCGCGATCGAAATCGGGAAGGGTCCGGTCGGCAGTAGCACCTCCGAACAGAAGTCGACCGTGGTGGTCGTTCCGGCCGGTCCGTTCAAGACGTAGTCGACATTGATCACCGACAGTCCGATCGACGGTGCGAGCAACGAGATGCTGAGGAAGTCCATGACGATTCCGCAGGTCACTCCGTCCGTGCCCTCACTGATCGCCACGAAGTCGGGATCTGCCGCCAAGAGGTCCGAGCCCAGCACCACCGGCGCCAGCGGACCCAGGTCGAGGAACAACGGATCGTGGCAGAGGCCGAAGGACATTCCCTGCAGGACCTGATCCGAGTTCAAGACGACGCCGAGCCTCACGGTCGCACCCGCGGGTCGGGTTGCGCTCGTCGCCAGGAGTTCCGGCCCGCGGTTCATGGTGATGATTCCGGCGTCGGTAATGCCGTCGGCCCTCGGCTCCACTCCGACCACCGTTCCGACGAATGTGTCGGACCCATCGATCAGAAGCGCATCGAGAGTCAACAGCCCCAAGTCGGCCGGGACGCCGGGAATCGAGAAGAAGCCGTTGACGTCGGTCACGGTGCTGAGACCGAGCGACTGAACGTCGACCGTGACGCCCGGCAGGACATCGCCGTTGGCGAGCCGAGTATGCCCGTTGACAATCGTCGTCGGCGCCGCCGGTTGGACGAACATGGTGCGGGTCGCAACCGCGCCTTCGTTCATGGCGACGACCAGAAAGCTACCCGGTTCCATCGCGTGCACGACGCCGTCAGCATCGACGGTCGCCTTGGCGGGGTTACTGACTTTGTAACTCGTCCACGCCGAGACCGGCGTGAGATCGACGGTCGTACCGTCGGGCAGAGTTCCGGTGACCGTCAACTGAGCAGTCTCACCGGAAACCACAACCGCCGGAATAGCGGTGAGCGTGATCGACACGGGAAGCGGCGGCGGCTCGTTCGTGAACGTGAAGTTCTCGACCCGAGTCGATTCATTCTGAACGATCTTGAATGGAACGCTGAAGGCGTACTCGGTGTCGCCGCCCACAGTTCGAGTGGCGACGGCACGCGTCCAGTCGTCCGCCTGGAAGTCGGGCGCAGTCCCGGGGCCTCCGGGACCGAAGTTGTCGGGCGCTTGCACGTTTGGAACTTTGAACGAACCGTTCGGGTAGACCGGCACCGTCTGACCGTTGACCGTGACGGTCCAAGTTTCATCGAGGGTCGGCCCGCCGGCGTAAGAGGCCGACGGCAATCCCCACAGACACCCGAGCGCGAGCGCGACGCCCAGAGCCCTTCGAAGCCGCGAGTAACTTACAAACATGGTCCAGTCTCTCTTTATCATCGTGGGTAATGTCTTTTGGGAATTCATGACCGGTCCCCCTTCTTGGGATTGGACGCGCGTCGCGCGGCTCTGAGGGAAACGGCCAGTTGCTTCAGCTGCTCGAGGTTGACGGGTGAGCGCGCGTGGTCTTCCCAGCTCTCGAGGGTTTCGATGGCGTTCAAACTCTGGGTCTGACCGAACGCCGCGATCAGCGTGCGCTGAAGACCTTCGTCGGCGCTCTTGAACGCCTCGGTCAACGTCGCGAAGACGGGCACCTCACGCCGCTGGGCGCCCTCACCGGTGGTCAGCCGCTCGAAAGAGAGTGCAGCGTGAGCCGCCTCCGAGACGATCGGCTCCGGTTGCTTGGACCGGAGTGCTCTGTCGACGACCTTCCACCCGGAAGGATCCTTCGCCTGAGCCAAGAGGCCGGCGGCACGAATCGCGTGGAGCGGACTCTTACCTGTGACCAGCTTCCGAGCCGTCGAGCGCCAACTCGCCGCGGGCGCGCCGAGCTCGAGAAGGGCCGAGCAGAGCTCGAGGTCAAGGAGACTCTCCTTCGAGCCGAGCGCCTTCTCGAGCGCCGGGATCGCCTTGCGCGCCTTCTTCTCTTTCAGAAGGAAGACCGCGCCGAAGCGTATGGCGACGTTCTCGTGCTCGAGCGCTGCGATGAGCGCCGGAATCGATTCGGTGTCGATCGTGGCCGCGCGCAACGCCGCGAGGCGCCGCGTGCGAACGATCTCATCCTGAGCCTTCTTGTTGACGCCGTCCGCGAAGCTGACGGTCATCGTCGCAAGCCAGGCGACGGCGATCGACGCGAGCAAGGGCAACGCACTACTGAACAATGTACATCCTTTCACGGCGTCACCACCGCAGTCCCCGAGGCGGCGGAGTCTCCGCCCGGAGCCGCACCGTTGGCGATCACGCGGAACGTGTAGGCGGTGCCCGTCGTCAGCCCGGTCGCCGTGAAGCTCGTCCCGCCAACGCCGACGGCGCCAGCGCTGACGAACGCGCCGCCCCCGCTACTCTGCTCGACCGTGAACCCGGTCTCGTTACACGACGCGTCGGTCCAGGTCACGGTGGCCGAGGTCGTACTCGCGGCAGCCGCTCCCACGCCCGTCGGCGTCATCGGCGCCACGGTGGGTTTGATCGCCGCGATCAGCGCGGTGTACATCGGGTTACTCACACCGTGACACGCGACCTCACTGCCGCCGATCTCGGCCTGGTCCGCCGCAACGTGGCGAGCGGTAATCGACGTGTCCCACGCTGCGGTACGACTGGCGATGACGGCCGCCGCGGTGAGGGTGGCGGGATCCGCACAGTCAAACGGGATAGACTCCATCTCGACCGCAGTCTCCCACGTCACCATCTCGGTGCTCCAGTACGGAGCGTTGTAGAACCGAGTGACGTGGCATT
Organism: Planctomycetota bacterium; assembly: GCA_021776775.1. GTDB lineage: Bacteria > Planctomycetota > UBA8108 > UBA1146 > JAJFFE01 > JAJFFE01. The sequence continues at coordinate 21,484 of JAJFFE010000252.1, forward strand.
CCTCGTGCGCTTGCGTGTTCGCCATACTCCAATACGTCCCGCGCGGCGGACCCGAGCCAGCACCCGCGCCAGGCGGTGTCAAATCGGTCTCGATCGCGCAGAGCGTCGCCGTCGTCACCGCCGCGCCACCGGCGGTGACATCGGTGCGTCCCAGATCATGAACACCCAACAGGTACGTGTGGGAGACGGAGTCGACGTGGAACTTCCAGTTGTTACCGTCGAGGTACGCGGTGACCATGTAGGTCGGTGCGACCACGGTCTGCGAACCGATCGTGACCACAGTAAGGCCGAACGCTCCGGCTCCGATCACCGGCGCACCGCCGTCTACCCAAGCGAGAGTCGCCGCGGGGTTCGCGCCCGGAAGAGCGTCGGCGTCCACCACGTGGATCACGACTTCTTCGGTGTTATCGCACACGGCCGTGACAGTGGTAGCCGCGACCGTGCCCCGAGGCACCAGCCGCTCCAGGCCGGTGGCGCCGGCAGTACCGCCCGTCCAGGTGATCAAGTCCGCGGGAACCGGGCTACAGACCGGGTTGATCGTGGCCGTGATCACCACGTTCGTCGGCGGCGCATCGTTGGTGGTCACATAGCAGTCAGGATCACCGGCGGTCGCCACCGCGTTGGCGACGGTCAGCCCGGTGATCTCAACCGCGGTCGCTTGCACCGGCCCGACCGTGATGTCGGCCGGAGGACAATCGCGGGTCACTGACACCGTCCAACTGCAGGAGTAAACCCCCGGCGTGGGCGCAGTGTAAGGCACCGTCTGACCACTGCCCGAGGCGACCACGCTGCCACCCCGACTGATCTCGTACATGTAAGTCGGAGTCCCTGCCGGGATCGGAACCGAGGTCGGCTCTTCCCCTTCGCACTCTTCGAGCTGGTCTCCTCCCGAGTCGGTCACCTCCGGAGCCGTGAACGTCACGGACTGCCCGACGCACAGGCACTCCTTGCTGACGGTCGCCGCCCCCGCGGCGGTCAGGGTTCCCTCGTCTTGGCACTCGGTGTTGCAGTTCTCGCAGTCGCCGGCCACGGCGTACGGCGGACAGTTGCAGCCCCAACCGGCCTTGACCAGTCCGGCCCCGGGATCACTCTGAATCAAAAGGCCGTCGGCAGAGACCTGCGCGGCCGAAACAATCTCGAAGCGGAAGTTGTCGTGGTTGTATGTCAAGAAGTACGCGATCGATCCGGGCGCGAGACCGGACATGTTCGGGTACGTGATCGGAAGCGGCGGTGAGAACGTCGTCCCCGAAGGCTGCAGCGTCCAAGCAAAGGGAGGCGCGGCGCCATCCGGAATCGGCATCGGGATGTCGTCGTGGTTCACCGAGTTGAGCGCGAGCGTCACCGGAGTCAGCGAACTCGCTACCGTTCCGTCGGGCAGGGTGACGGTGGTCCCGGCGGGCACGTCGATGACGAGCCCTTCGACGCCCTCGATGGTTAGCTGGATATCCGTGGTCCCGTCGTACACTCGGGAGTTCACCGGCTTCATCCTCGGCAACAGAACCGAGCGACCGAGTCGGTTATCCGCGTGCTCGACCACCACGACCTGGTACGAAATAGACGGGAAGCTACCGACGGGGACCACTTCGGAACCGACCATGGTCGCGGTCAAGCCGTTGACCTCGAGCGTACCGGGCCCAAACGCGGGGATATCGGAAAACTCGAACGCACCCTCAGCGTCGCTGAAAACCTCGAACGTCTGCGTCGCAATGGTGAGATGCACCGTCGCGCCGGAGATCGGCAGGTTGCCGTTGTCGAGCACGATCCCGGAGAAATCTGTCGGGCTGTCGGGGTCGGCGTCGAGGCCGAACATCGTGAAGGTCGCGCTGAGCGATGGCTGAGAGGCGATGGTGACCTTGACGACCTGGATCCCGGGGTTCGGGCCGAGAGTGAGGGTCATTTCGGCGTACCCACCACTGAACGTGTCGATCAGCAGGTCAGTCTGACCGGTCAGGCTGCCGGCGCTCAGCGTTCCCCCCCCCGAGACGACGGAGTAGTGGACCGTGACGCCCTCGATGCCGTTGCAACCGTCCGATACCCAGACCCGCAGCGGTACAGGAGCCGGGCTACTGGTCGCGACGTATTGGTTGTTACCGTCGCCGATGTTGATCTGGGAAGGCGCAGCGGCGGTACCGGTGGCACAAAAGGTAGAGGCACCGACGATCCCGGACGAGGTGACCTCGACCCGATTGATGCCTTCGCCGGCGGCCGTTCCGAGACGCCAGAACGCGGCGGCGAGACCATCGGCGTCCGTGACGGTTTGATAAGTCAGCGTTCCCGGCTGGCTGCCGTCGGAGTTGACGATGCCGTCGTTCAGCGTGACGGTGAAGGTGGCCAACTTGCCGGCGAACGGCGTACCGTCTCCGTTGAGAATACGCACGACGATCGGTTCCGGGAGGAACGTTTGCACTTCCGCCACTTGAAGGTTGCCCGACACGATCTCCATGGTCGGACTCGCGGGGTCGGGAATGACACGCGTGACGTTGCGGATCACCGTGACTTCGTTGCCGAGGAAGTCGGACGCGGTGACGCTGATCTCGTTCGGTCCTTCGACGAGGGGCAGTCCCCCGTACAAGAACGTTCCGGTGGTCCCGATCCCCTCGTCGACGAACGCGGGGTTGCCGTTGACGGTCACCGTGATCGGGTGGGACCCGCTCAAGTTGTCCGAAACGGTGCCGATAACTTCAACCGTGCCGGTCACGATGGTGGCGCCAGCTACGGGGAACTGGATCACGGTTACCGGCGGCGTACCATCCTGCACGATCATAGACGTCGCGGGCGGTGATACCTGACCGAAGCCAGAGCCGCTGAAGTAGACGGTGTTCAACGCGTTCAACCGAAGCGGGATGTCGGTCGCAGTGAAAGCGCCGCCCGTGACGGGATAGGTGAACTGACCGACGGGAGTGGTGACGATCACCTCAGTCCCGAAGTCGAGCGTACCCGAGACGGTGATCGTCGGATCACTCGTGAATTGCGAATGCGGATCGAGTTGGGGAATCGCCGGTGGAGACTCGGGGCCACAACCCGACAACGGGCCGTCGCAGCCAACGCCATCGTCGGTCGGATCCACGCCACATTCGGGGAAAGGCGAACTCGGACTCGGCCCTCCAGAGAAGAGATAGCTCAGCGCGGTCACCGGGTCGGCGACATCGAGCGAGCCGTCGTCGTTGGTATCGATCGCGTCCAGGCAGTCACTAGGCCCGGCACTAAACAGGTATGTCAACGCGTAGACAGCGTCGGCAACGTCGACGGATGCGTCTCCGTTAGCGTCTCCACGAACGAACGTCCATTGCCCCTCGGCCGGCGTGACGAAAGCCAGTCCCGAGAGGAGGACGAGTAACACGAGTCTTTGATACGACATGATCCCCCCTCCGATGAGGTATTGAGAGTGAGTCACCCGACGAAGCCGAACTATGCGCTGCCGATCTCTCGCGATCGACGCGGGCGGCTGCGTCACGAAACTCCGTTGTTTCGCACGAATTTTTGTCAACTTGGTGGTAGCCCAGTAGAACACATTGTCGGGCCTATTCCCGAGAACGCTATCATTGATGTAAAAGCATTGTCGCGCTTCCTCTTAGACCGGTTGGAGTATCCCAGCTGCCCTGCGCAAGCGATCGACCGTCGACGCTGGATCGGCCCAGTGGGCGATGACAATGCGACGAGGGGACCCTTACGGTGACACGCTTTCTCGTACGTTCTTCGGAATTGCATACGCGACGACGCCCCCCAGCCACAAGGCCAAAGGTAACACCGTGGAAACAACGTGGGGATTTCGACCGCCCGGGGGCGAGTCTACTGGTACACCGAGCGCAAAAAACAAGCGCTGGAACTGTTCGAGGAACTATCTCACGACAGCGGGGCAAACTCGGCCCCCACACCGCGCAGTCCACGCCGCGGCTCTAGCCCGCGAGAAGTAGTTTGGAACTCCGAAGAAGGGATCGCTGTCCGCCTGGCGGATGCTGCATCTCACACCACAAGATGTTCGACGAATTCTAGTCTTCCCAATCGGGGTCGCCGATGTAAACCGGAATGGCGAGGGTAAGAAAGTGCATGATCGTATCGTCGTGATGCATGCTGGGAAAACCGCCCGCGTTCCTGACAATCGACGTCATGATTTTGTTCCTGTGACCCTCTCCTGGAACCGTCATATGCGGAGGCTCGATCACAATCTTCTATTCCTTGATCATGAAGTCTGCCGCCTCCTTGGCATCCGCTTTCGAGAAGTTGAATCGGTGTGCGCCAGACGTCAGGCGAAAAACCTCACTCTCGAACTGCTCCCTGCTGACCACCATTTTCATATCGTTCCCTCCGCCTCAAATTCCTCAGATGTTTCATAGACACGCCTCGGCGTTCACCAACGCGATTGCGTTTGTCCGAACGCGCTCATATTGGATCCCAAAACTCCGCCGGAAAACAGGAGATAGCCTGGAAGACGGTCGATTCGCCTGGCGCGTAGGCGAGTGGTGCAGCCTGCACGTACGAGCGCGTCGGCATTCGCTTGCCTCGATGAGCGGTCCCAAATTGGATTCGCTGAAACGGTGCCGACGAGTCGGGACGCAAAGAACAGAGTGAGGCCGTGCGCGGCTTCGATCTTGGCTCTCTCAACGTTCACGTGGCCGTCGTCAAGCTACTGGCCAGAAACAACAGGCTGTAGCGAACACCCTGAAGGGACATCGACAATGTTTACTCACGATAAAAAGGACGGCGATGACGCCTAGGACGAACAGGGAACGATGTGTATGAACCCTCGAGAGGTTGTTGTTCGGTGTCATCCTGGGCGGAGAGCGGAGCTACTCAAGAAGAACGGCAACCCAGCCACCGTTACCGACGAGGACGGAAACGTCTACGACCTGGGTACCAACATTCTCCCCGTGCCGGGACCCATGGTACTCAATCCGACGGGTACACACCTGTACGTCATGAACAGTGCCGACGACAACATTCGCGTGTTCGAGATCGATTGCTCCGACGGTGACCTCTCGGTACGGCAGACGCTCACCGGAATCGATCGCCCTCCGCAGGCCGTCTTCCACCCAAGCGCGCGGTATCTCTACGTGACGATGCAGAACGAGGCGTCCGTCTACCGATTCCGGGTCCGAGACGATGGCAACCTCGACAACGCAGTAGACTTTCAGACCTCGTCGCCGGTTCAGACGAAAGCGATCGAGATAGACGGCACCGGCACCTCTCTGTACGGCGCGGAATCGGACAAGATCGCGCAATTCGAGCTCGACGCTTCGGGACGCCCGAGCTTCGTCGACACGATCAGCGTCCCCGGCCTCGGCGGATATCAACGAACGATCACGATCAACTGAACGCGCTCGGCGCTGGGTGTTTCGTTCGGGGCGGGAAAGGTCACCTTCTTCGCCCCTCTTCGATGTTCGTCGCCTATGAACACCGACGTAAGAACGAACGGACGAATCGACCCTACTGTCCGGGTTCGTCGCCGGCGGAGCCAGCGCTCCGCCACTCTTCGGCCAATTCGGGCTTGCCCCAACCCTCGTACAACCGCACCAACCGCTCCCGGCTCGCGGCGCGCTCCTCGGAAGACACATCGCTTTTCACGATGATCGCGGCGACGGCAAGAAGCACGCGCTCCGCTTCGGCGTACTTCGCCTGAATCACCAAGCTCTCGCCCAGCCAACCTTCCAGCCGCGCAAGCTCGAGCACTTCGTTCGGCCGCGCGACGCGTCGCAAGGGCAGAGCTTCTCGAAGAAGTGCCTCGACCTCCGACGCGGCGGCGTCGCCTTGACGCCGAACGACCCGAACACAATCGATCAGCGCACTCGAGAGTGGCATGGGAGGGGCTTTGTCCACGCGCATCGCCTCGACCATTCCTCGGTGAATCTCGGCCGCCTCCGTAAGTTCGTCTCGGTCGGCAAGGAACCGCGCGAAGCACCGGTGGTACTCGCGGAACTTCCCATCCCTCACCCCCCATGCGATCGACTTGTCGCGGGTCTTGGCGAAGAGCGTTCGGGCACCGTCGTCACGATCGAGCGCGCCGTAGGCGTGGGCCAAACGGTGCTCGAGTTCCAAAGTGCCACGATCACCATCGCCGAGCGTCGCGCGCGCTCGGGCGATCCATCGCTCGAGCTGAGTGGCGACCTCCTGGTGTCGTTGCAGTTTCTTGTGCGCATTGACCCAATGCGCCATCGCGTTCATTGTTTCGTCATGGAACTCTCCCACGGTTGCGCTGTACCCGGCGATCACTCCTTCGAAGACAGGAATGCTCTTCTCCGCCTCCCCCATTCCCAGGAGCACGGCGCCAAGATCGACGCGTGAGGTGAGCGTGAGTCGATGCGTGAGACCGAGCTCTTTCGTGCGCACCGCAACCACGTGCTCGATGAACGGTAACGCGTCGGCGTAGCGGCCCAAGCGGTAGTTGTTCTGCATCAAGAAGGTCTCGGTCGCGATCGTGTCGCGATGATCCGGGCCGAGGTGCTTTCGCTGCAACGAGTGAACGGCCTCGAGTTCGGCGAGAGCGTCCTCGGAACGACCCATGTTGCCGTATACGCCGGCCCTGGACGTCCTTGCCGCGAGGGTCGTTCGTTGGTTCGCCCCCTTCACTCGCTCGAGACGCGGAATCACCGCGTCGAGTCCCGCCAGAGCGCCGTCGAAGTCCCGCAGTCGGCGCTTCTGCACCGCGAGGTCGAACTCGGTGAGAAGCGTGTCGGGATGATCGGGCCCCAACACCTCGAGCTGACCTTCGCGCGTGCGCTGGTAGAGCTCGTGCGCTTCGGTTCGGTCATCGACCAGAGACACCGCCAAGCTGTGTGCGGTGGAGAGCGTCGTACGGTGCAGCCAACCGAGCTCGGCGGTCTGGATCTCGAGCGCCCGGCGCAACAGTCGCGTCGCCTGCTCCCCGTTGCCGAGAACCTTCTCGACCACTCCTAACTGCCCGAGGAACGTAGCGGTCTGCGGGTGGTTCGCGCCGCGGTGTTCTTCGCAGATTGCAACCAACTCCGCGAGCACTTCGCGTGCGCGCTCGTTGCCCCCGCGATCACGCCAGTGATCTGCGAGCACGCCTCGCGCCGACAACACTCGGTCGTCGGCGTCGCCGTGCTGCTCCCTGAGGAGCCGAACACTCTCCTCGAGAAGCGGCTCGCCCTCGTCGTACCGGCCGAGGCTTCCGTACAACGCGCCGAGCGCGTGCATGGCGTTGACGGTGTCGGGATGCGTCGCGCCGTAGAACTGTCGATAAAGTTCGAGTGCGCGTGGCAGGTGCCCTTCAGCCTTGGTCCAATCGCCGAGCGCCAAGTAGACCTTGCCCACGGTGTAACGCAGACGCGCCTCGATACGCGGACGATCCTCGAATTGATCGACCTCCTGCTCCGCTTCGTCCAGAACTTGCCGGACCGTAACTTCGCGATCACCCAACCGGTCGGGCTCGATGCGCAGCAGCATGTCGGTCAAGAAGGCAATGGTCGCCACCGAGTCGTCGCGTGCCTGTCGGGCCTCGGACAACTGTACGAGAGCCACGACCAGCCCAATGGTGAGCGCAAGCGCGATCACAGTCAGCGACGACAACAAGCCGCGATTGCGCTTCGCGAACTTTCCGAACCGGTAGAAGGTGGTGGGAGAGGTCGCAAGGACGGGCTCGTTGCTCGCGTAACGATGGAGATCTTCCGCCAGCGCGGCCGCCGAGTCGTAACGACGATCACGATCCTTCTCGAGTGCCTTGAGAACGATCCAGTCCAGGTCCCCGCGGAGGTGTCGGCAACCCGTGCGGCTGCTCGGCTTCGGCGCCTCTTCGTCGCAAATCGTCCGCTGCACCTCCGCAAAGCTACTGCCACGAAGCGCGTGACGATCGAACGGAAGCTCACCGGTAAGCAGCTCGTGCAGAACGAGTCCCAAAGAGTAGATGTCGCTGCGTGTATCGAGATCGGTGCCGCCGGAGATCGCCTGCTCGGGGCTCATGTACTCAGGCGTTCCCACGAGGACTCCGGCATCCGTGTAGAAGGTCTCCGTCCCGAGCTTCTCGTGCGTCGCCTTGGCGATACCGAAATCGATGATCTTCACCACCGGTTGACCGTCTTGCTCTTTGACGAGAATGTTCGAAGGCTTGAGGTCGCGGTGGACGATCCCCTTCTGGTGAGCGTGCTGGACCGCGTCACACACTTGGCGAAACAGAGCGAGCCGCGCGTCGAGGTCCAGCCGGTGGTGGTCCGAATAGCGCACGATCGACTCGCCATCGACCAGCTCCATAGCGAAGTACGGTCGACCGTCCGGCGTGGCTCCCGCCTCGAAAATCCGTGCGATTCCGGGGTGGTCCATCACGGCGACCATTTGGCGTTCCAGTTCGAAGCGGGCGAGGATGCGATCGGTATCCATGCCGCGTCGAATGACTTTGAGGGCGACGCGACGTTTGACCGGCTCGGCCTGCTCGGCAAGGTAGACGTCGCCCATCCCGCCCGATCCGAGGCGCTTACGCATCACGAACGGACCGACCCGCTCGCCGCTCAGAGCGGTGTAGCGTTCAGTGGCCGAGTTCACGACCTCGCGCAGGATGTCCGACGTCGCGTCAACCGTCGCGCAAGCCAAGAGCGCTTCCACCTCGTGTCGCAACTCGTCATCGTCACACTGTTCGGCCAACCACGCCGAACGCTCTTCGGTGGGAAGTGCTTCCGCTGCTGCGAACAGCGCTTCGATTCGTTGCCAACGGTCGGAGGTCACGGACTCTCTCCGGACAGCCGGTTCCGGAGCCAAGCCCGGGCCAGCTTCAGGTCGCGGTGCACTGTGACGTCAGAGATGCCGAGCGCCTCGGCCGTTTCGACAAACGTGAGCCCTCCGAAGTAGTGCAGCTCGATCACCTGTACCTTACGCGGGTCCAACTCGGCGAGCTCGCTCAACGCCCGGTCGAGTTCCAAAAGATCGTCCGGTTGCTCATCGGTCAGCGTGCCGAGGTCGTCGAGCCCGACTTTCGCAGCCCCGCCACCCCGCTTGTCGCGCCGTTTGGTGCGCGCATGATCGACGAGGATTCTGCGCATGAGCGTTGCAGCCATCGCGAAGAAGTGAGCGCGACTCTCCCACGGGACGTCGATGTTCGAAAGCTTGAGGAAGGCTTCGTTGACGAGCGCCGTCGCTTGCAGCGTGTGGCCCGGCCGCTCCCCACGCATCTGATTCTCGGCAACCCGCCGCAGCTCGTCATACACCCTGGGCGTAAGCTCGTGAAATGCGGCGAGATCGCCACCGCGCCACGCGTGAAGTAGGCGATCGAAGCTTTCCGGAGCGTTCACGAGATCCTCAACATTAGGGCACAGTGAGTTTAGCATTCGGGACTAAGAACTCCCAGGTCGACGGCTCCGGATCGGCCGCGGCGATTCCAAAGACAACGGGCTATTCGACATCGGCGACTCGACCCACACGGTGTCAGCTCTGTTTTCAGTGGGATTCCATCGTTCGCGCCTAACTCGAGGTCCGCAACGAGGCCGACCGATGACACCGTGAAGTGCGCGTCGTTCGGGGGCTGTCCGTAGCGTAACGGAAGCCGAACCGGGCGTGCGCGATCACGCAGTGCGAACGATCTTTAGGGGGAGGCCGCGGCGTCACGCCGCCGGTAGCTCTACAGCCTTGGCCTCTTGCCCGAAGCGCGGAGCGGATCAGTCTCCCACGGGTGTGATGGCGAACTCGTGGATCGATTCGACGTCTAGGAGGGACTTCGCGAGGTCGGCCAATCTTTCGCGTTTCCCGGTACGAATCGTCGCTTCGTAGCGAAGGATTCGCTGCTCTCCGCCGGGATCCAATCGGTATCCGGTGTTGATGCCACTGATTCGATGTCGCTTGAGGAGCTCCGACACCTCGGTCTCTGTTATGGCATTGCCGCTAGGCGTGCCGATGGCGAGATGCGCGAAGTGCTGTCTGGGCATCACACGCTCAATTCGACCGAACACCGCTAGGACTCCCAGTGCGGCCAACGCCGCCAACCCAGCCGAGCGGTAGAGGCCGACACCCACCGTGATGCCTATGGCCGCGGTCAACCAGATCGACGCGGCGGTGGTCAACCCTCGCACCGTCGCCCGTTCCTTGACAATGACGCCAGCCCCCAAAAACCCGATGCCGGTCATGATCCCCTGGGCCATGCGGGTGGGGTCGATCCTCACCACATCCGCGGATGCGGCCGGCATGAACTTGGACTGAAACGAGACCAACAACATGAGCAAACTCGAGGAGAGGCAAACCAAGGAGTGAGTACGAAAGCCGGCCGGTCGGCCGTGGAACGTTCGCTCCAGTCCAATGAGGGCACCGACGAACAGCGCCAAGGAAAGTCGCGTCACCACCAACTGCAAGTCGTCGATCATTGCGGTCCTCCGCGCGGGAGTCTATCGACAGGGCGGAATCGACGCGAGCCCGTCGTGTCCCACTATCCGAGTGGTTCAAACCATCGACGGTGAATGGCGCGCGTTTTCGGTTCGCGCTCGTTCATGCGACGGGATTGCGTGTTCTACTTTCGTCGGAACACGCGCACCCGCCCACGATTCAACACGAACGGGCCAGCACCGTTATCTGGTACCCTGGATCGTTCGCGGGTGATCAGTGCCGCGTCGGGATCGCGGCGGCGGCAAACGGACGCCGGCGGCGAGCCGACCACCCCTACCGTACTCCGGACGATCGACTGGATCCGGAGCCCCCGAGTAACGGGCAGCGTAGCGAGCACGGGCCGAATCCCGCCGCGCCACGGGAAACGGATTCACGTCGCGCGATCGTTGAAGTGCGGACGACGGCGCGACGACCCCTCGTCCGAAGCCCTGGCTCGAGTAGGCGAGCTGGCGTCGACGGGACGCGGCGAGCGATTTCGTTGGGGTCTCTCTTTTGCTCACTCGAGATAGCAAATACGATCGTGGTCGGTTCGACGAGGTCGTGGCGTAACGCTTCCTGCCGGAGTGAGCACAGTGAAACTTCTACCTGACTTGCAGACTATCTTTGATGGCCAAACCAGGGTCGACGGTGCCCGCCTCATCGCACGGCGGCAGTTGCACGTCCTGCTGAATGCGCCGGGGCGATACGTCGCGGTGTGCAGCGATCCCGCGGGCGAAGTCTTGGTCGAGCTGAGCAACTTCGAAAGAACCTTCTCGTTCGATTGCGAGTGCGAGGAGTTCTTCGAACTCGGAAGCTGTCCGCATTGCTGGGGTGCGATAGCCCAAGCGTCGGTCTCCGGGTGGGAGTTCGGAGATAAACTCCGAGACAGCGAGGACGAGGACAGTCAGTCTCGCGATGCGTGGCGCACCGCGCTCGCCTGCGTCCGACTAGAAGAGTCGAGCACCGTCGAGGGGCGCTGGTCCTCGACTAGGCTGGGCCGCTCCGAAATCGTCTACGCCCTCACGTTCGTGCCGAACTCCGGCGAACCGCGCGTTTCGACGTTTGTCCGCAAGGAGACCCTGCAGGAGAAACCGGCAACGTGCTCGAAACTCCCGGTCCGTCAATTCGAGCAGGCGAGCAAGGGCGATCGCGTGAATCGTGCGATCCTCGATCAACTTCGGCCGCTCTACGTTCAACCTCGTGACCCCTACTACCGGTGGGCGCACGACGCTCGGAGCATCGAGAACACCTCCGAGTTCGACCTACCACCGAACGACGTCGCGCGGTTGCTCCCGCAAATCGCAAAAACGGGTCGGTTGTTCATGAACGAGCCGGACACCGGGCAGCCGCTCGGTTGGGACCCGGGCGGCGTGTGGACTCTCCGACTCCGTCTCGTCGATAACGACGGCGAGGAAACGTTCTCACTGATCGGAGAGCTCGGCCGCGACGAAGAACGGGTCGCAACCGATCGGATCGAGTTCGTCTGCGACAGCCTCGTCTGCTTCGACGGAACGATCGCCCCGTTCGAGTCGGCCAACGTCGCGACACTCTTTCCGAGTCTGCTCAACGGCAACTTCAACTCCATTCCGAACGACCGGCGCACTGAGTTCCTGCGCGAGCTCATCTCGATCGAGGGAATTCCTGAGGTGCAGCTCCCCCCGGGTTGGGACCGCACCGTCGGCACGCCGCGCGGGCGAGCAGTGATCCGCCTGGAGTCCACGCCGACCGGTGGTCGCAAGCGGCGACGGCTGCTCTGCGAGCCATACTTCGACTACGGTGATGGCGTCGTGATCGAAGCGACGTCCGACGAGACCATCGCTTCCTGGACCAGCGAGTCGTCGGTCGTCTTTCGCGATGCAGACGCTGAGTTGAAACTCGTGAAGGAACTCTTCGAGGCGGGGATTCGGCGAGTTCGAAACGACGACACCTTGGACGGCTTGGTTGTGACGCAGAGCCAACTACCCGCACTGGTCCGGACTCTGGGCACTCGTGGTTGGGCCATCGAAGCCGAGGGCATCGTCTACCGCAGCAGCGGCCAGTTCCGAATGTCGGTCTCTTCCGGCAAAGACTGGCTCGACCTCGCCGGAGGAGTGGAGTTCGATGGCGAGCTCGTTCCGTTCGCCCGACTGCTCGGCCAGCTCAACCGCGGCTCTCAACTGGTCAAGCTCGGCGACGGAAAGATGGGTGTCTTACCCGAGGACTGGCTCCGTCGAGCGGGAATGCTGCTGACACTCGGTGAAGCCGATGGTGACGACGTTCGCTTCCAAAGCAACCAAGCGTGGGTCCTCGACGCCCTTCTTGCCACGCAGGAGCACGTTGACGTCGACGCCAAGTTCGAGGCGCACCGCCGACGATTGGCATCGTTCGACGGAATCGAACCCAAACGCGAACGACGTAGCTTCAAGGGAACGCTCCGCGCCTATCAACGAGACGGACTCGGTTGGCTCGACTTCCTTCGTGAGTTCGGTTTCGGAGGGTGCCTCGCCGACGACATGGGACTCGGCAAGACGGTGCAGTTGCTCGCATTCTTGGAAGAGCTGCGGGTCTCCAAGCGCAACCTCGGACCGCACCTGATCGTTGCGCCTCGATCGGTGGTCGGCAATTGGTCGCGAGAAGCGGCCCGATTCGCGCCGGGACTATCGGTCATCGAGTATGGAGGATCGGGCCCAGACGACATTGGACGACGGCGTCTCGGACGCGGCCAAGTCGTCTTGACCACCTACGGGATCCTCCGCCGACGGATCGTCGAACTACGCGAGATAGAATTCGACGTCGTCGTGCTCGACGAAGCGCAAGCGATCAAGAACTCGACCAGCCAGACCGCAAAAGCGTCCCGCCTCCTGCGCGCGCACCAACACCTCGCCCTCAGCGGCACTCCCATCGAGAACCACATGGGCGAACTTTGGTCGCTGTTCGAGTTCCTCAACCCGGGAATGCTCGGCCGCGGATCGACCTTCAAACGGTTACTCAGCGATTCACGTTCGCCCGAGACTGAACGACCCGACCTCGATCCGGTCGCGCGTGCCATTCGCCCATTCGTCCTTCGCCGAACCAAAACCCAAGTGCTTACCGACCTTCCTCCGAAGATCGAGAAGACGCTCTACTGCGAAATGGGCCCGAAACAGCGACAGTTGTACGACGAGCTGCGACAGCACTACCGGGCTTCACTTCTCGGCGGCAAGAACAAGAAGATCGGGAAGTCAAAACTCCAAGTTCTCGAGGCCCTACTGCGCCTCCGCCAAGCAGCGTGCCATCCCGGACTGCTCGACGATGATCGCCGGGGTGACGACAGCGTCAAACTCGACGTCCTCATCGAGAACATACGAGACGTCGTGCGCGAAGGTCACAAGGCCCTTGTCTTCTCTCAGTTCACCAAGTTTCTCAAACTCGTCCAATCGGCGCTCGACCGAGAGGGCATCCCACACGCCTACCTCGACGGCAAGACCCGTGAGCGCGACAAGGTGGTTGACCGGTTCCAAAACAGCGCAGACTGTCCGATCTTCCTGATCAGCCTCAAAGCAGGCGGCCTCGGACTGAACCTCACCGCGGCCGACTACGCCTTCATCCTCGACCCATGGTGGAACCCCGCCGCTGAAGCGCAAGCCATCGATCGCGCTCACCGCATTGGACAGACCCGCCGCGTCTTCGCCTATCGACTGATCGCCAAAGGCACCGTCGAAGAGAAGATCACCGAACTACAGCAAGAAAAACGTGAACTCGCAGACTCGATCATTCGCGCCGACGAAGGATTGTTGAAGTCGATGACGCGAGACGACTTGAGTGTGCTGCTGGGTTGAGGTGCGACTAGGTTCAAGCTCCGTGTTTGGTTCAGCCGTGCTGGCTCGCACCGGCAAGCGTCATTTCGTGCGCTTCTCTGGGCGAGAACTCGCCAGCTCAAAAATGTAGGCAGCCAAATGCAGTGTATGAACGACCGGATACGCAAGAAGCAGCTCGTCGGAAGTTCGGGCTAGGGACAACCGGTGGTGCAAACGATTGGATCGAGGGTCGGGTCCCATCCACAGGATAGAGGCTCGGGCAACGGTGGGCTCCCCGGAATGAACAACCCCTGAAGAATCCTTACCGAGTCTGCCAGGACATCGACATCACCGTCATCGTCAGCGTCGGCGGCGTCGAAGCAAGTGGGCGGTGGGGAGAGTGGGACAAACCCGTAGCTAAGCAAGAAGATCACGTCGGAGAGATCGACCATGGAGTCGTCATTGGCATCCCCGCGTCGGAATGCGTCTGGCCCGGAAGGAACGGCGAGGAAGGTCCCGCCGGTCTGGAGAGCGATCTGTTCCATGAACGAGCCGTCCGAGGCGCCAGTGTCGATGAAGAACGCGTGAATCGGGGTCCCCGCGAAATTGGCAGATACGATATCGGCCAACGCCTCGCTCGTCGCCCCGCATGACGGAGCCCCGTCGCTCACGAGGATAACGCAAGGATCCAAACTGGTCAGTCCGGCGATCTGCAACGCGTCGATGACTCCGGCCGGTACACAACTCGGCCCGGAAGGAAGCAGACCTTGCACCCAGGACTGAGCGGCCGCGATCTCGGTCGCAGTACCCGGCACCGGAGTCGCCGAGAACTCGGTAGGCCCAGCGTTGAACGCCACCACGGAGAACGACTGCAGAGGATCGAGCGCAGCGATAGAGTTCTCGACCTCGGCCTGTACGGCTTCCAAGGCAACGCCTAGAACCGAACTCGAGCCCATGCTGTCCGAAACATCGATGCACCACACGTACGTCTCGTGATCGAGAGAAACAGAGAACATAGGAATCGGCTGCCCTGGCGCCCGATCGGGGCAGATCAGCCCGATAAAAAGACACAGTGCGAGTGCGCTTCTCTTGCTCACGGCGGTTCTCCTGTGCTTTGGCCCGGTTCGAAATCTTCAACAAGCGGTTGAGTATGTGAGACGCCGTGCGATCTGTAATCCCGCGAAGCTTCCTCAGCAACGGCAACCATTTTCGAGAGCTCCGACGCGGCATTCTGCCTCCGTCAGCTACGGTTGCGACAAAACGCCAGGTAGAACGGGACACCGAGGCGAACGCGGCCGCTCCCGCGAGGAGGCGATCGGGTTCGGCTTGGATCAGCAGCCCGATGCAGCACAGCGTCGCGAGCACGGGAACGATCGGTCCGAAGGGGGCTCGGAATCCGCTGGCTACGGCCCCGTTCTTCCGGTCGCGGTGTCTTAGCACCATCACGGCGAGACACGTGGGGATGTACTGGAAGAAACGAGCGACCACGCTGATGACGGCGAGTTGCTCGAACGAGCCCGACACCGCCAGCAACACGGTGAGAACGGTCGATACGACGATCGCCACCGCCGGTGTTCGATACTCTGCGTGCACCCGGCCGAGGGACTTCGGCATCTGGCCCTGCTCGGCGAGAGCGTACAACGCGCGCGGAGCGACGATCGCCGAGACTGAGTTCCCGCCGAGAATACTGACGGCAACTCCGATCGCGACGAAGATCCCGCCCGCCGATCCGAGGAACGTCCCGGCCGCTTCGGCTACGGGGTTCGCGGATCCCGCAAGACCGTCATAGGTGCCACTGGCAACGAGAAACACTCCGAGGTAGATAACCGTGACCACGCCCATCACAGTGACGAATGCCAGAGGTACGGCTCGACTGGGATTGCGCATTTCACCGGCAGGAATGGACAGCACTTCAAAGCCCACGAATGCCCAGAGGATCACCAGCGTCGAGTCTGCGAACGATCGATAGCCGTGAGGTGCAAAGGGCGTCAACCGATCCAGGTCGACAAAGAACAGACCCACGACGACAAAGACCGCAAGGGGAAGGAGCTTTGCGACTGTCAGGACGTTCATGACGACGGCGCCGAGCTTCGCTCCACGAAAGTTCACCGCGGCCAGTACAAGAATGACCAGGACAGCAACCACCTCGTCGAGAAAGGTCGGCGTGTGGTCGAACAGCGATAGCACGGCGATGGCGAAGCCATTGGCGAGAGCCGCCCAGGAGATGAGCCGCACCCACCAGCCCATCCAACCCACGGAGAAGCCGGCGAAGCCACCGAAGACTTCACGAGCGTAGAGATACGCGCCGCCCGTCTGTTCGTAGCGGCCGCCGACTTCGGCGAAGCACAGTGCGATCAGAAGGCAGAGGAACGCAGCGCCGATGAAGGAGAGGATCGCGGCGGGACCCATCATCTCGGCGACGATACCGGGCAAGAGAAAGATCCCCGACCCGATCACCGAGCCGATGCCCAGAAGAATCACATCACCGGACCTGAGCACCCGCTTCAGGGATCCGGTCGTTCGCTCTGGGCTCGTCAAGAATGCTCCGAAGTTACGATCAATGAACACGAGCCGCGCTCAGGTGACCGACTCCGATGCAGTGTGACGCGCACCGTGACGCGCACCTTGACGCGCACCGTGACGTGGCACGACGCCATGCTGAGTATCACGACGGGCCGCACCTCAGCTGCCCGTCAAAGTGGAAGCGTCTGACATGCCGTGCGGGTAGTCCGGCGAACGGTGCTGAAAGTCGAGAATCTCCGAGTTGCAGATAACTCCGTCACGAATCTCTATCGCACGATCAATCGGGGCGCTCTTGGCCCAGGAATCCGGGCCGCCCAGCACAGTCTCGACAAACGCGACGACCACTTTCGAGATCTCCCAGGAAGCGCTCTGCCACAGGTAGCTCGGAGAGTGATCAACCCCGTAGTAGGTCGTGGGGCCGACAGCGAACGAAGGCTGCTCGAACGAGGTCGGACGTGCGAAAGCGAAACCCATCCCGAAATCACAGCTCACATCGACAATCAAGGAAGCGTGTTTCAGCCGTTGCTCCTCGCCGTCGCGCAGGATCATCAGCGGGTTTCCCGTATCTTGCAGGATTCCGTTGACGATCACATCGCACTCCGCCAGCGCGTCGACGAGTGGCCGGCGTCCCCATCCGTCCTCGACGACGTTCATCCCCTGCTCGGCCTCCCCGTCGACAATCTGCCCGTACCGACAGCCAACGATCTTGTCGTGAACGGCCCAAGGCGGGCGTCGCGTATAGACGGAAATATCCTGACAGCCTCGACCCTGGAGGGCGTGGACCGCGCCGCGACTCACCGAGCCGTGGCTGATCACGCAGACCTTCAATGGAGGGCCGTAGCTACCGTCCATTCCAGACAGTCCCATCGCGTGGATCACGCTACAGTAGCCCGCCATCTCGTTGTTGCGCTCGAAGAGATGCATCTCCCGCGCACCGGTCTTGCTCCAGTTGAACATCGCCTCCCAAGCGATCAGCGTCAGCTTGCGATCGATGGC
>JAJFFE010000253.1 GCA_021776775.1 Planctomycetota bacterium
GGCGACGCCTCGCCAGCGTCACGCCCCGAGACGATCCCTGTTGTGCTGGCTGGCCATGATCTTCTCCTGCATGAACGCGATCCCGTAGGATCGTTCGGCGTGCCGAAGGTTGTGAGCACGACACAGACAACGAAGGTTGTCGGCGGTCGTAGCTCCGCCCTTGGCGAAGGGTTCGATGTGATCGTATCGGTCTGATCCGGCGGAGACGTCAGGGGGCGACTCGGCCGCGTCGACATCGTTTGCACGAGCCGAGTCGGTCTATTGCTTCGCTTGGCGTTTGCTGCGTCGTTCGAATCGCTGACGCGGATCCTTCTTCTCGAGCGCGATATTTACTGCCTGCTCCAATATTTCGTGATTCAAGCGAAACAGTCGAGTGACCTCGTTCAAACGATGCCGCACCCATCAACGCAACCAAACGACGCGGCATGTTCGCCCATCAGGAGCCGCACCCAGCTCGGTACGGATCACGCCGCCCAGCGCACACGGCTCATCGCCCAACGCGCCTCCGCAAGCATCGGGCACCTCCGTTGCCGCTCGCCCTGAACAGGGTGGGACCGACCCCGATTCGCCCGTCCGGCGTTCGAAGCCGTCCCGGTCTCCAACCAGTTCCCCGCGCCAAAGCCCACGCCTACCTCATAGTCGGTGGCGAGCCATCGACTCCGCCATCCCCAACCCACTGGTGTTCGAGCCACGCCACGATGTGCCCCGCAAAGGAACCTTCGTGGCGCCGCATAGCCTTGGTCGCCTGATAAGGCGCCTCGCAGGTTCCTTTGCAGGGCGCATCGTGGCGACGCCTTGCCGGATGACGCACAATCAAGGCGTGTGGTTCAACCCTGGGGGGCACGGAGCAAGAACCTGTATGCCAAGCCTGCCTACGCCTAAACTCCGGCTATGAGCCATGGCTAGCTTAGCCGCCCGGAGTTTTTGCGGCCTTCGGGTCGAGCGGGAAGACTCGATTGATCGTTTCGCCGGTCGACTCGACGATAACGCCAACGAACAGCGTTCCCGCCTTGGGGCGGTCGTCGATCGCCACGCTGAATCGATCGCTCTCCGACGGCTGGAGCAGTTGACCGGCAAAACGCCGGCTGCGCCCCACCGGCTCGACTTCCATGAACACCGTGAGGCGAACCGGTTCGTCGGTCGTGTTCGTGACCTCCACCGTAAGCAACTTGCCTGACGTCGTGTCGAACTCTACGCGGATGTTTTCATTCTCCATCGGAAGGTCGACGCTCACCGGCACTCGCTGGGTGCGGTCGCCGAAGTTCAGGATCAAGTCTCCCGAGACATCTCGACTGCTCTCGGTACCAAACCACTTCGGCACGGCGATGTCGATCGGCCAACGCGTCTCCGAGCCCGACGCGACGGGTCGTTCTTCGAACTCGGGTACGCCGGGCCAATCGTTTGGGTACCGCAGTTCCAAACCAACGGTGACCGGTTTGTCGTAGCGATTCGCAAACGTCAATTCCAAGGGAAGAACATTCGCTTCGGGGTCTGCGTCACTGCGCCGTACGAGTTGAAGCGACCGTACGGTGCGCAACAAGTCGACGTCCGCCCCGACGAGGAGCAGTGGCTCCGCCGTCAACGGGACTTTCACTCGGCCACGATCGTCAGGAGTGAACGACGTCGAGTTGCCGATGGCCCCGAAGCCAATGACGTCTTCACTGGCGAATAGCTCGGCCTCCCCAGTTGCTCCACGGCCCATGGCGACAATGTACTTCTGCGACTCGCGTCGGAACACCAAGAAGATGCCGTCGGAGCCGAACTCCTCGAACCGTTCGAAGACCGCGTCTGAGAGAAAGCCGGTGACGAACTCCCACGCCAGCATGGCCGGCTGCGGAACGAGTTCGCCGGGGCGAATCTCATCGACGAACAGGGACTCCGCCCCGTCGAGGTACACTGTCTGTGGCCCGTGGGCAGCCGATAAGTACAGCAGAGTCGCCAACGTCGCCGCGGGATCAGCCGACCCTTTCACCATCGCTTCGGTGATCCAAACGTCGAAGCTCGTTCGGTCGAACTTTGCGTCGGCCAGCCAGCGCGGGTCTTGGAAGCCGGCGAGTGCGTCGAGCAGAGCGCGTCGGTCGCCCAAAGTGGACATGTCGGCTGCCGTCACCCGATGGCCAACTCGCAAGTAGCTCGCTCCGTCGACGATCTTCGCCATCAGTGGATCACCCACTGCCCGGTCGCCGGTCCAGTACCACGTCGAAAAGAGGTGGCGCAACGGTAGAAGCGCTTCGATGCTTTCGGCGCCCCACGTCGCGTTGGCGTCGAGCACGACCGAGCGCAGGTGGGCGCCGACCTCATCGAGCCACTGCGGCAGCTCCGTCCCTAGATCAGGAGTCCACTCGACGAGATGACGAATCTGTCCAAGCCCCGACATCCAAATGGGAGCCGCCTCGCTCGGCGGCAAGCTGAGACCCCACCGCCCGGGCGCCCCTTGGTGTGGAAACAACGGGCGTCCACCGAGCACGAACGTGCCGCGATCTCCGAGCGCCCACCCCTTCTCCGCACGAACTGAAATTTCTACGGAGTAGAGCCCTCGGGGTAGCTTGTACTCAGCCCAACGGAGCCGCGGTCGAAACTCGATCTGACGATCGAAGCGCACGAACTTGTGCTGACTGACGCGGTGAATAGGTCTGCCGTCTTGGTCCTTGAAGACAATGTCGAGATCATACTCACCCTGCGGGAAGCCGATCGACTCGACGATGAACGGAGTCTCGTCGATGGGATCGACGCGCCGAATCGGTCGTGTCGATCGCAAGACCACTCGCGGCAAGATCTCGACGCGAATGTTGTCGATTCCATGTTCACCACTGTTGCGCGTATGGTCGCCGTCGATCCACACTTCCACTTCACCGAAAATGGCGTCCGCGGGAACGACGCTCTCGCCCGTGAGTGTCTGCCAATCGGAATCCGGTCCGGTTCCGCTCACGAAAGAGACGCGCTCGCCGTTTGAGTACACGATGCCAACATGCACTCCGCCATCGCCGACCCCTTCCCACTTGAGATCAGCGGTGATGCGAAGGCGCATCCAGGGTCGCAGTGAAAAGTTGGGGGAACGAATGGCCGCGGCCCCGCTTCGCACCGGGTAGCGCAGGTAGCGCCGACCGCGCGTTCCGATCGTGCCCGGGATGCGTTCGAGCGCTGGCGTCATGAACTTTGGATAGCCGTACAGCTGGGGCGTCCACGAGCGTGGAAGGTACTCTTCCAGTCTATCGATGCGCGGCAGCGAGGCGTCTTCGAGATCCCCGATCTCGAACTCTTCGACGAACAGAACACGCGTCGGGACCAGCGGAGACTCGCTCGGCTGCGCCACCAACGCCGACGTCGCGGCGAAGAACAGTGCTATCAGCAGTACCCGCATCATCGGGCTACTGGCTCCGATCGAGTAGCCGCGGACTCGTTGCACTCTGGCCGCCGTAGGCCCGTTGCACGCGTCGCGTGCCATCGATTCGTTTGATTTCGCGACTGACCTCGGTGCGATGAGCGCGGTACGTGTCCTCGACTTGCTTGTCGAGTGCGATGATCTCTCCGATGGTGTCGCCGAGAGCAAGGAACTCGGACTGAACTTCACTTCGCGTCGGAGTCGGCACTTGGTCGCGCCACTCGGGCCAGCTCTCTTTGAACTCGGCGATATCACCGTCGATCTTCTCGATACGGCGCATTTCCGTTTCGCGTGACGCGGCTAGCTGGACCGCGGCTTCGGTTTCACCCCGCGCGAGGACCTCTGCCTGGCTTCGTGTGAGCTGAGCGAGCGCGCCGTAGATGGAGCGCTGCTTCTTGAGGCCTTCTAGCAGTCGCTTCGCATTAGCCTCGTTCATCATGGTCTCCTCAAACGGTCAGGGTTGTCGAGGGCCTCGAGTTTCTCGTCGTACAAGGCTAGCCAGAAGTCTTTGTCTTGATTGATCGGTAGCTCCGCGATGCTAGCGTCATCTAGCACTTCAACGCGCGATCGGCCGAGTTGCCAGTGGCGCTTCGCTTCGATGAAGTCGTTCAACTGGAACCAACTCAGACCGACTTGGTGGTGAGCGAGCGCGATCTCACCCGAGTTCGGATCCGTGGCAATCGCCGCTTCGTACATCTTGATCGCGTCGGCATATCGATTCTCTAGGAAGAACGCCTCGGCGTGCGCGTGGGCGGCTTTGACGGCGAAGTATTGCCATAGCTGAAGATCCGCGGGGGGCAGGTCCACACTCTTGGCGTACTCGTACGCTGGTACGACTTGCTCGAAGTACCCGCGTGCACGGGAGTAGTCTTCGCGTTCGATCCAACCGACCCCGGCGAGGTACAAAGCTTCGGCCAGCCGAACATCACCCGAGTCCTTACGGAGCTTATGGCAAAGGTTCTCCCAAACCTGTTGCGACTCGTCGAGCACCTTCGTGGTTTCTTCCGCACTGCGTGACGGGTCTCCGTAGAGACGGCCGTGCATTTCCTGAAGCACTCGAGCTTTGCCGTACAACGCATGCGCGTAGTCTTCGCTCAGTGGATCCACGAGCGAAAGCAAGACGCGCTCGAAGATCTCGAGCGCCTCCGCGCCCTTGCCCGAATCGTCGAGCGCCCAAGCTCGTTCGAGCTCCAGTCTCGACCAATAGGTTTCAGCTCCGTGAAAGTCGGTGATCTCGTCGAGAGTCTTGAGAGCGAGCGCCGGCACACCCGACTTTCGCGCGACCTCCGAGGTATGGATGATTCGCCACCAATAGCGCTGCTCGGCGCGGGCCCCGGCACCTCGGTTGGGAACGAACTTGTCGAACATCTTCTTCGCTTCGACAAATTCCTCCGCAGCCAGAAACGCGCGACCGGCATCGAAGTAGTGTCGAGTGTCACCGAACTGGGTACTCGCCGCATCTCGGTACGCTTCGCCGACCAATCGCCACGCTTCCGCGCGGCGCTCCGGCTCGGCGTACGCAACCTGCTCGGCTTCCAGCGCCAAGATCTGCGCCTCTTCTGCCCGGTAGCTCGGGTGGTCGACTCCGAGCAAGTTCGAATAGGCAAGCGTCTGCCGAGCGAGCTGCAGTTGGCCTTCCTCGCGGAGCTGCCGGGAGAATCCGAGTAGTTCGGATTCCAACTCGATCCACTTCTCTTCGATGCGAGCGTCGAGCCCCCGATCCGTCGTCATGTCTTCCATGATCGACCGTAGACCACGACGACCGTCTTCCGTATCGAGGTAGCGTCCCTTGGATCGATCCATCCGAATCTGCCAGTCGACGATTTCGGCGGATTGAATGACGGACGAACTATCCGGCACGCCGCGAACGACCTCGGGTATCAACTCCTCCAACGCACGCCGTCGACGCTCGCGGATGGTCTCGATGTCTTCGACTCGGGAATCGACGTTGGCCGCGAGACCGGCGACGTCGCTCCGGCCGATCCCGGGTGGCTCGGCGAGGTCGAGCAGGGCGCGCATCCGCTCCGCGAGGCCGTCGACGTCACTGCGACGATACGCCAACGCGGCTTCGAGGTACTGCATGTAGTACAAGTCGTCCGAGCTACTCAAGTTTCGCTCGAGCTGCGCAACCACTCGCTCGAGCTGCTTCTCTTCGCGAAGGTCGTCCCAAAGAACCCCCGAGGTCAGCAGCGAGTGACCGACTTGATCGTCCGGTGCAGCGGGCAGCTGTTCGGTCTCGTAGATCTTTCGCCACTGCGCCACTTCGTCCGAGCTCAGCGTTTCGTACTCGCCGTCGAGACGGGCGCCGATTCGACGAAGCCCCATCGAGGGCTCGCCTCGCATCAGATGAAGCGCACCTCGTAGGAGTTCACGAAGATGCTCCACTTCGCGAACCGAACTGTCTTCGAGTCGCGTGAGAACACTGCGCAGTTCGTGGCGGTCACCGCGGCGGACCGACTCCCACCCAATCTCATAGAGCTGGCGGATCCGGTCCTTACCCGACACCGAACTCCGGTCCCGAAGGACGGCTTCAAGTCTATTCGTCTCATCCCTGATGGCGAGCGCGAGATCGAGCTTGAACAGGTAGTGCGGTCCGAAGTCGACGCTTGCAACAGTGCGTTCGATCCACTGGCGTCCGCGAGTCAGGCCATCGCCAGGTCGGTAGTATCGCGAGACACCGAACAACCAGTTGCGGAGCTGCATCGCGATCTCGGCGTCGTAACCAAAGCACTCCGTGGGGTCGCTCGGGCCGACCCACAACTCTTCGTCGGGGTTCCTCACTGCACGTGCAAACCAGCGATTGAATCTTTCGGCGTCCGCCTCCGAGCCGTCGCCGAGCTTGCCTAGGGTCTCCTTGAACATTGCACGAGCGCGATCGGTCGGGAATCGTGCGTAGACACGGGCCAACGTTCGCAGTGGATGGTAGCGCTCGTCGAGATTCGACGACGGATCGACACGCTGCTGCTCGATCAGAATTGGTAAGTGGTCGAGGGCGCGATCCCAATGCGAACGATCGGAGATCGACTCATCCGCAACTGCCGGAGTGTGATCGCCGAACAACACGTGAAAATCGAGCAGATCCACCCGCATGATCGAGCAGTAGTCGACGAGGCCGGGATACTCCATGAGTCGATAGATCACAGCGAAATACAGATCCTCGACTTCGCCGCGGCTGATCGCCTGATGTCGGAGTCGCCTGACGTGAGAGCGGAAGGCCAGCGGGTCAAAGACCACTCCGTAGCGCGCAATATCGGTAAGCATGCGGCCGTAGAGGAACAGCCCGGTTTTGGTGAACTCTCGACTTTGTGAAACCAGAAGCGCGCCAAGCAGCCGCTCGTAGACTTCGGCTGGGAGTCGCTGCGGATCGACAGTTCCGGAGTATGCGTTCTCCGCTTCGTCTATCCGAGCGTTGGCGAAGTGGCCGATGATCAACTCGACGTTGGCCAGCTCGTTTTCGGTCGGCTGCGGGATGTCGGTGGGAGCGTCGTCCGCCCCGGCGTTGAGCGACATGATGATCGGAATCGTGGTCAAAAGCAGTCCAACGACGATTGCGATCAAGGTCGTTCGCGCGATACCCCGAGTCGGGTTCGCGTCGACACCCATCTTCGCAGACGCTTCATGAGCGGTGTTGTCGCCCAACGATCACCTCACCCGCCGCTCGACCTGCGTGTAGCGCACCGCTACTCGTGGCCAAGCTGTTCCCGAACCTCTTTGAGGCTCATCCGTGACTTCAGGTCCTGAATCCGTTCGAGGCGCTCGAAGACCGACTCGCCGTACAGACGATGCCCGGACGGCGTGCGCTCCTCTTCTGTGATCAAGCCGAGAACCGTGTAGTTGTGGAGCGTCTGGCGGGAGATGCCCGAGTACTGAATCACCTCGCCGATCTTGTACAGCTTGCGAGGCGGTCGCCTCCGCCCGCCGGAGGTAGTTCCCTCGGGAGCGCTGTCTGAAAAATCGGCGTCGGTCGTGGGCTCGACCATGCGGGCGGTCTCCTCCGAATCGTGTCGCGGCGGACGTGGCAATTTTACACTTTACAAAACACATTCTAAAACAACAACTCCGTACCCATCGGGTTGGGCCGGGCCAGTTCGGCACCGACGTTAAGGCGTCTGATGGGGACGGAATCCCCCTCCGCTAGAGGCTTTATCGGAAACTTGAGCGCGAGCTGAAGCGGAAACGGTGGCCGCGTCCGCGAGCTTCGCCCTAGGAGTCTGGGTCATCCGACATAAGGGTTTTACACAATAGTCTTTACGGGATATCGAGGCAGATCGCCATCAACCTTGTTCTGGCGCCGATCGAGGCGGAGGCACGGGGTCGTAACCGGCGCGGCAAAAGGGGTTACACCGGAGTAGGCGCCAACTCGTCAACCAGCCGCCCTTGAACACCCCATGCGTGCGAAACGCTTCGACCGAGTATCGCGAACAGGAAGGGTGAAATCGGCAGACTGCGGGCAGGAAGGGACGCAGGCCGAGTTGGTAGAACCGGATCGCGAGCAACGCGGGGAAGACGGCCCAACCCCGTAGCGAGGTGGGACGCTCGAGTCGCTGATCGTGGCCATTGCACGGCGGAGTCACTTGCCGGCCTTCTTCGCACCGCGTTTTCGGCTCGGTCGCGGCGGGCGGTTGCGGCGCTCTTGAGCGGGATCGCCGTGCCCGAAACGTTGTGCCCGAGACCAATACGCATCGATCAGTGCCAAGAGTTGGTCGCGGAGGGTCGAGAAGTCGAGTTCGAGCACGGGCCGCTGTGGCACCACGACGATGTCGAGCGTTGGCGGAATGAGGTCTCGGTGACGGCGGAAGATTTCTCGGAGCTGCCGCTTCACTTTGTTGCGCACGACCGCGCGCTTGCTCACCCCTCGACTGACCGCCAACCCTAGGCGAGCGTGGCCGACTTGATTCGGAGCGAGAACCACTCGTAGCGCAGAGTTCGAAGACCCTCGTCCGTGTTCGAACACGTGACCAAAGTGATTACGCCGAAGAACGCGCGCCGCCACCGGAAATCGTTCACCGCGAACAACGCCACCGCCGGGCACCTCAAAAGAAACCGGGGACGTCGACTGCGAAGTCGTATCGTCCCCGGCTGCCTTCGAGTTCTCGGGCGTCGTTGAGCGTGCCCCGCGACTGACCCGATCCTCGTCACTCATGAATGGTCCTCAAGCCGTCGGCGACCCGCGGCGCGATCGGGCCTGCTCGAGACGATGTTCGGCGACTTTGTCGGCGGCACTCGCCGTCGTGATGTCCTCGTTGCGCGCCGTGTCGAACACCTCTTTGAGCGCCGTGTAGATGTTCTCGATCTTCTGAACCGCCGCACGCTCGTTGTACCCGCCTTGGCCGACTTCCACCGAGACGTTGACGATTCCGCCGGCGTTGATGACGTAGTCCGGCGCGTAGATGATGTCGCGTTGACGCAACATTTCCGCGTGCCGATCTTCGAGCAGCTGGTTGTTCGCAGCGCCCGCGACCGCTCGGCACTTCAGGCGCGGAATCGTGTCGTCATTCAAGATTCCACCGAGTGCACACGGAACGAACACGTCGCAATCGACGTCGTAGATAGCGTCGGGCTCTACTGCTTCGACTCCAGGCAACACCGAGAATTCCTCGATGACGGCCGGATCTATGTCGGCAATGGTGACGAACGCTCCCATGATGGAGAGCCCCCGCGCGATCTCCGCGCCAACGTGACCAAGACCTTGGATCGCGTAGTGAAAGCCGTCGAGACGACTGGTACCGAACGCTTCTTCGGTCACGGCGCGGAGGCCGCGAGTCACACCGCGCGCGGTGAACGGAGACGGGTTACCGCTGGATCCGGATTCACGCGAAAGACCAGTGACATGTTTGGTCTCTAGACGGATCCACTCGAGTTCCTTGATGCCGATTCCGACGTCCTCGGCAGTGGTGTACATGCCGCCGAAGGATTCGATGAACTTACCCATCGAGCGAAACAGCGCTTCAGACTTTTGCGTCTTGGAGTCGCCGATGATGACGGACTTGCCGCCGCCCAAGCCCGTGTTGGCCACGGCGCTTTTGTAGGTCATGCCGCGCGCGAGTCGCAGCGCATCGGTCAGCGCTTCGTCCTCCGTGTTGTACGGCCACATTCGAAGCCCGCCGAGCGCGGGACCGAGCGTGATGTCGTGTACCGCGATCAACGCCTTGAGCCCCGAAGCGGGATCGTGGCATTTGACGACTTTCTCGTAGCCGTCGATCGGTAGCTGAATCAATTCCATGAAGAAAACTCCGTCGGGCGTGGTCCCACTCGCTAGAGCTGGCGCTCGGCGTCGCGAGGTTCGACTCGGGCCTTTCACACATCGCTGTGTGAGGCGCCCGCGTCGCTTTCGCGAGGCACGCCGGCCGCTCGATTCGCAACGTACCGCATCGGCTCGAGACCAAATGCGGCGCGACGAGCGCGCGAGGGGCTGTGGTGTGTGGTCCATTGCCGCTTCGATCTCGCGGGATCACGGTCCGGCGGGCCCCTAACCCACCGCATCGCCGATCGCTGATCTTGGAAACGACAAAGCTGTGTAAGCGGATACGAAATCCACATCGCGCGGACTCCGATCCCATAATTCTAAACGATCGACATCAGACGTCGACAATGGCCGGGTTAATTGACATACGTCTCTACCAGGAAACGTCTTAGGATACGTCGTGACGGAATGTGGACATCCGTCCGATAGCTTGCGGCAGGAACAAGGGATCGCCACTCCACTTGCATTCAACTGCCAAGGCCTCTATCCCGTTCGCGCTCTGTAGCCAGACTCGCGTCGGATAGCCCTCCTGGAGTGCGATGAAATATCAATCGTTCCTGACTCGACGCTTCCTCACCCGTCGGTTCATACCGATCGCCGCGGTAATCGTTGTCGCCGCAGGGGTCTTTTGCCTCGTCCCGGTCATGTCCGTGATGGAAGGCTTCAAGACCGAGATGAAGCGCCACATCCGCGGATCTCTCTCGCACCTGATCGTCCAGGGTGGTTCTCACCTCGACCTCTCGCGGGAGTTCGATGTGGCGGACAGCCTGCTCGAACTCGAGCACGTCGTAGCGGTCGCGCCGTACGTGGAGACCGTCGCCCTGTACAAGGCGTTCGATCTCAACATGTGCATTTTCAAAGGAATCGATCCGGCCGCCGAGGCCAAGGTTGGCAACTTTGCGAAGTACGTGCTCCGCGATCAAGAGATCGACTTCCTCATGGAGTCGAAGACCAATCGCATCCCCGATGATCGTGAGCCGATGTCGATCGAAGCGATCGAGGCTCTATACAGCCTCGAACGTCGCGCGGAGGCCCGCAAGCGCGACCTCTTCTACGGCGAAGCGCCGGGTGACGGTGGCTTCGAGGACGACCTTGCGTCGACGCCGTCGATCCTCGTCGGGATCGAGTCGCTGCGAAACCGGACCTTCCGCATCGGACAGAAGATCGAACTGACGTCGTACTCACCGAGTTTCGAAGTCCGCGACAGTTCGTTCATCGTCGCCGGCGCATTCCAAACCCGGGTCTTCGAGCAAGACAGTTCCTGGATCATCGCGAAGATAGCTCAGGCGCAGTCTTTCCTCGCCGCCTACAACGAATCGACCGCGGACTACCAATACACCGGGTTCTCAGTTCGGCTCGACGACTACAACAACGTCGCGAAAGTGAAGAAGAAGATCACCGAGTTCGGCCTCGGGGGCTTCGACGGTGACATGCTCTGGGTGCGGACGTGGGAAGACCAACGCAGGAACCTCCTGCGGGCGGTCGAAATCGAAAAGAAGATCGTCTCCGTCATGATGCTGCTGGTTGTCGCGTTCGCTGGCGTCGTCATCTTCTTGATCTTGACCGTAATGGTCCGTGAGAAGACGAGAGACCTCGGCGTGTTGCGATCGTTGGGTGCGACGCCGAGCGGTGTCACCGCGCTGTTTCTACGCTCAGGAATGCTGCTCTGCGTACTCGGCATGGGCATCGGATCGGTCGGTGGTTACCTGTTCACCGCGTACATCAACGAGATCCACGATCTGATCTACCGCACAACCGGCTGGCAGCTGTTCCCACCGGACGTCTACTACCTCACGGAGATCCCGATCCACCACCGTTGGCAAGATTGGACGCTCATTCTCGGGTCGTCACTCTTCTTCGGCTTTCTCGCAAGCGTGATCCCCGCGTGGCACGCGGCTTCGCGAGATCCAGTGAAAGCGCTGCGCCATGACTGAGTCGACCACACGCGAACTCGTGCTCGAAACGCGGAAGCTCCGCAAGGAGTACCACTCTCCGACCGGCATGCTTCCCGTGCTTCGGGGTATCGACCTCAAACTCCACCGGGGCGAGTTCGTCGCCGTGATGGGGTTGTCCGGTGTCGGAAAGAGTACGCTTCTCAACATTCTCGGGTTGCTCGATCGACTGTCCGACGGCGAGATTCTCTACTACCTGGATGGCGAAGGAATCGCCGCGTCGAAACTGAGTCGAACGCAAACGGGTCAGCTACAGAACCAGTTCGTCGGTTTCGTCTTTCAGTTCTTCCACCTCTTGCCCGACCTCAACGTGGAAGAGAACGTGATGCTGCCGGCGATGATCCATCGTTCGAAGGGTCAATACCGAAAAGACGAAACGGAGCTACGCGCGCGAGCCGACGAGCTCATGAAGAAGGTCGGCATCTACGATCGACGGCTGCACCGTCCGCGAGAGCTCTCCGGCGGCGAGCGTCAACGCGTGGCAATTGCCCGTGCCCTGATGAATGAACCGCAGCTGCTGCTCTGCGACGAGCCGACGGGAAACCTCGATACCGAAACCAGTGAACGCGTGCACAAGCTCTTCGAAGAGCTGAACCGGGACCTTGGCACGACGATTCTGGTCGTCACTCACGACCCCGGATTCGCCTCGCGAGCAGACCGCACTCTACACATGGTGGACGGCTCGTTCGTAGAGGACGAGTCGAGCTAGCCCCGCCGTCGTCCGAGCTAGAGGTGCGGCCGGAAAGTGCAGGTG
>JAJFFE010000254.1 GCA_021776775.1 Planctomycetota bacterium
GGGCGCGGTGGCGACCTACCCCCCGGATTCGCCGCTCGAATTTAACATTGAGCACTTCACGCCGCCGGGGCTCGAACGCGAGAAGATTCCGGCGGTGGCCAACGTGACCTTCGCCCGACTCGAGCGCGCGGATCGCGCCGAACTGTTGATCTCGGAGATGCGGACCAGTGTGCTCATGTTGCACATTCCGTGGGCCCCCGAGCCGGTGCGGTCCAAGATTCGTCCGCTGGTGCCGAAGCTCGACTATCCCGTTCACACGGAGTTCTTCGACGTCAATGGTGACGGCCTGGGCGACTTGATCACCGCCGGAATCGGCGGCATGAACCCGTCCGACGATGTCCGCGGGCGCGTCTCCATTGCGTACCAAGGCGAGGGGCGAACGTACACCAGGCACACCGTGCTCGCCGACGTGCCGCGGGCGTGTGACGCGCAACCGGCCGACCTCGATGGTGACGGCGATACCGACCTGTTGGTCAGCGCGTTCGGTTGGCGCGGACCGGGGGAGGTGCTGTGGCTCGAAAACATCGACCCGTCGCAAACCCCGGCGGTCTTCGTCAAACACGTCATCGACGATCGTGACGGCGCCATCCATCTCGCCCCGCACGACTTCGACGGCGACGGAGATATCGACTTCGCGGCGGTGATCTCACAGGAACACGAACAGATCGTGTTGTACGTCAACGACGGTCACGCTCAGTTTCGACCGAAGATCATCTTTCGTGCGCCGCACCCGGCGTGGGGATTCTCCGGTCTCGAACTGGTCGATTTCGACGGCGACGGCGATCAAGATCTGCTCATGGTCAACGGCGACACGCTCGATGACGATTTGCTCAAGCCGTACCACGGTGTGCGCTGGCTCGAAAACCTCGGCCAGCTCCGTTTCGCGTCACGCGCCATTTTGAGTTTGGCGGGGTGTGAATCGGCCACCGCCACCGACCTAGACTCGGACGGCGACATGGACGTGGTCGCGGTGGCCTTCCTGCCGCAGATCTCACCGGAAGTGTGGCGTACCCGGCAGCTCGACTCGGTCGTCTGGGCGGAAAACGTCGGCCGCGACGCCGGTGGCTTCCAGTGGCAAGTGCACAGCTTGGAGAAAGAGCGTTGCTACCATCCCACGGTCGCCGCCGCCGACTACAACGGCGACGGTCGCATAGACATTGCGGTGGGTAACTACGTTTGGATTCCGACCGACGGCAAAGCGTCGGTTCGCGCGGACTACGTGACTCTGTTCACGGGTCGCTAGATTCACGGGTCTGGTAGGTTCACAGCGCGGAAGGTTCACAGCGCGCCAGCGCGGGAAACGCCAGCTCGGCTCACGATGCGCCGGCTATCCGCCGCCCGACGGGGTCTCGTCCGGCCCGGCGTCCGGCGACCCGGGGCCCGCGCTCTCTTCTTGCTGTCGACGCAAGGCGTCGACGAGTCCGGCCCGGACGTCATTGAACAACACCTGTTGAGCGGGGGACAGCGCCCATTTGCCGGTGACGATTTCGTCGAGCAGCGCATTGCCCCGTCGCGATCTCCCCATTTTGCCCATGATGCGCGCTTCCAAGATGAAGTAGAGCGGATCCTTGGGGGCGTACAGCCGCGCAAACTCGTAGTTGACTCGCGCGTCGGTAATTTGGTTGAGTCGCTCGTAGACCTGTCCCAAGTTCGCGTACGCCTTCGAGTATCGCGCGTCGATCTCGATCGCTCGTCGAAACGCTTGAATCGCTTCGTTGACCGACTCTTGCGTCCAGCGGGCGGCCAAGATGCGGCCGAGCGTATTCCACCCTTCCTCGAACCAGTCGCCGGAGTTCTTCAGGGCCAGGCGACAGCGCGATTCTGCTTCGTCGAGGTTGCCGACCTCGAGCGCATTCAGGGCGAGGTTGTGGTGTACCTCCGGGTAGTCCGGGTCAATCTCGAGCGCCCGGGTGTAGAGCTGTCCCGAAGCTTCGAAGTGCTTGCGCGCTCGAGCGGCGAGTTGCTGGGCCCGTTCGGGGTTGCTCTCGGCCGCCGCGTTGGCGGCAAACAACTCACGCCGCGCCAAGTTGTCGCGGGCGTGGGCGAGGGCGAGCGGGTCGACGACGTACCGGTCGAACCGTTCGCGCAGTCCGAGCACATCGACGTGGGTGAGGATCAGCATGATCGCTACGGCAATCAGCGACGCCCGCAACCGCGGAAATTGCTGACGTTCACGCCACCACCCTTCGAGCAGTGCCGCCGCCGGAATGGTGAGGATCGCGAGCAGGGGAACTCGATACCGCGCCGCCACGAAGAACATGACAATGGCGACGCTTTGCGTGACGACGAAGCCGACTAACAATCCGCGACTGCGCAAGCGCGTCCACGCGAAGATCAGCCCCATGACACCGAGCGCGAAGATCACTCCCGTGCGCCCGGGTAGCAAAGTGTAGATCCACGACCGAGAGCGCTCTTCGACGAAGTTCTTGTTGTTCGGCACTTCGAACGCGTCGAACAGGGCAACGCTCTTGCGCGCGAGGCGGGCTATGAAGTGGCCCGGATCCGCGGCGATCTGCTCGTTGGCCAGTCGGTAGTATTCGCGCGACCGTTGCGACGGTTTGAGGTTCTGATCGACTTCGCCGAGGATAGCGCGCCACCGTGGCCCGGCGTTCACCGAGGTCAATCCGTCGGCCCCGGGTTCGTCGCCCTTGCGGTTGCCGATGTAGAAGTTGATCCCACCGTTCGAAGAGATCAGCACCCGGTCGCCGCCGAACTTCAGGTTGGCGAGCGTCACCGGCAAGATCATGGCGACCACCCCGACCCCGACCGCAGCCATGCGGCTGACGAGTGCGATCGCCGAGCTGCTACCTTGGGTCGGACCGTTGTCGCTTGGTGTGCCGGCATCGGTGGGAACGTCGCCGCCGGGAACGTCGGCCGTCACCGCTCTCGCTAGACGCCGCTGATGAAGCCACGGCAGCAGCGCCGCCACGGGCGCGAACAACAGCACCGGTGCGCGAGCGGTGGCGGCGAGCCCGAGCACGATGCCGCCCAACGTCCAGCCGACGACATCGTTCTTGTCGCGAGCCTTGTCGAGCGTCAGCAGAGCCGCGACGCAGAGAAAGGTGAACATGGTCGTGTCGAGAATCTGCGCGACATAGAAGACCGGGGTGAACGACACCGCGTAGATCAGACCGGCCAGCCGTCCCACTCGTGCGCCCACCAAACGAGTACCGAGGATGACCAGCAGCACCGCGGTCAGCGAGTCGAGCAGCGCTTGCAGTCCTTTGGGGATCCACGGCGAGGGAAGGCTGTCGTAGATGGCGCTGGCCGTCGGGGGATCGGCGAGGAGCGTGAGGGCGAGCGCGAACGGGTAGAGCGGCGGCTTCCAGAACGGGCGGTCCATCCTTTCGCCGGCGGCGATACGCAGCGCGTCTTGCGTGTTGGTCAGTTCGTCGACCACCGGGGTCGCGAAGTAGGGGTCGACGTAGGAGAGTTCCCACAATGCGACCCCGCGAACCAGCAGTGCAATCGTGAAGATGGTGAGTAGCCAGCGCATGGCTAGTCCGCTTCGCGAAGGGCCCGACGAACGTCCGGCAGACGGTATCGACTGCCGGGCGAGAAAGGCGGTGTTAGTTCTGACGCTTCAGATTGAACGTTCCCTCGACTCCCAAGAGGAGTTCGAGACTTCGATTGGGAGGGAAGACGCCGAGCTTCTTCTCTTTCATGTCCGCACCGAACGAGAACGTGGTGCCGTCCGCGAAGTAGAAGCCGACCGCTTCGAAGCCGAGGTTGTTGACGAAGTAGGCGCGCTCACTAGACGTCTCGCCGGCCGGCAGCGTGCCCTCTTGAACGTAGCCGACGTGACGATCCTTCGACTCGTCGCCCGCCTCGAGCAGGACAACTTTGCTGTACGCCCCCGGAGTGATGACTCGCTTGTCCATGCGAGACGTGTCCTCCATGAGCTCGGGCGATCCGCCACAGCCGACGAGCAGCGTCAACCATCCGATAATCGTGAACAACGCGAGACGAGCCGCCACGGTGGCAGGGCGACGCAGCGCTGTCAGCGACAAGAATTCCGTGAAATCCCGGTCTGAACTACGGGATTGGCGAAGAAAGAAGTCCGACATCTGGGCTTTCCTTTCGGCGTCGGCGGTCCGTTCGAGCGGCGAACTCGCAGGCAGTGCGGGTCGTCGTAAAGCCGACTCAGGATCCGAAGGGGGCAGAGGTTAGCAGATCCTCCGAGCGGGAACCAGAGGGTGCGAAACGACCGGGTCCACCGGTACCCGCCGCGGCCTCGGCGCCGCCATACCATCCGTCCAAAAAACCTTCAAGCTGCGCGTCGACCGATTCCGATACCAACGAAGAAGTTTCGCTTACTAAACGAACCGCGGAATGGGTCTTGTCGCGGGGGCAAATAGTACCCCAGCGACCGCACGAGCAAGGACGCTCGTGACCGAGGGCGCGAGAGAAAGGGCAACGATGGAGTTCAAGGAGTATCTCGCGATCATTCGACGCCGGTGGCTCCTGTTTTTCCCGATCTTCGTATTGATCGTGGGAGCACACCTGATCTGGGTCAACTTTGGCCAGACGAACCGCTACAAGGCGACCTCGAAGATTATCCTCGGGGCCGACGGAAGCTCGAGCGCAGTACCGCTCGACATTCCAGTGGATCCGCTGAACAACGTGACCCTATCCACCAAGTACTCGACGCTGACGCACATGCCAGTGTTGACCCGTGCCGCCAAGTTGGCCCGCGGTGACCTTCCGTTCGAGAGCCCCGAGTTCAAGGAGAACCGATTCCCGGAGCGCATCCGCGAGTCGTCAATCCTGACCAAGGAGCGCTTCGGCGAAGGCGAAGAAGGCTTGGATCGATTGATCGAGGCCATGCGCATGAGTCTCGAAGTGGGGACGGACAACGACCGACAGATCGCAGAGATCACGACTCTCGCTCAGTCAGAGCAAGAAGCGTTGATCTTCTCCTGGGCCATGGTCGAAGGGGCGCACCAGTTCCACGACGAGAAGGCGCGCGAGCATCTCGAAGAGTACCTGGTCACTCTTCGCGAGAAGGTCGACACCGCGCAAGCCAGCTTGTCGAACGCCACCGATTCACTGAACGCCGTCAAGAAGGGCGTGACGTGGGAGAACCTGGCGGATCGAGAGCGGTTGATCGAAGAGACGATCATCAAGTACCAGACTCGTGATACGGAGT
The DNA here is from genome assembly GCA_021776775.1 of Planctomycetota bacterium. Lineage (GTDB taxonomy): Bacteria > Planctomycetota > UBA8108 > UBA1146 > JAJFFE01 > JAJFFE01. Next base: position 5,150 of record JAJFFE010000254.1, read on the forward strand.
TGCAGACGAACATGCGCACCAACGAGCGCATGATCCGTAAGCGGCTCAATCAAGAGTCGTGGGCGGTGAGAGACGTCGAACTCGCCAGCTTGGCGACCTCTCGTAGTCTCGAAAAGATCCGTGATCAACTGTTCTCGGCCAAGTTGGACTACGAGACGCAGGTGACCACGCTCGACCCGACGCACCCAGATATGAAGCGAGTCACCGAGCGCATCCGCGGTCTCGAGAAGGCGTTTGCCCTCGAACAGCAGAAGCTCCTCGAAGACAGCTTCACGCAGTTCTCACAGCAGACCAACGAGTTGATCAACAAGAACGCGTACCTGCAGCTGCAGCGCGAGGTCAACTCCGAGCAGCGTGACCGGTTGACGAAGGACCTTCGTTCGATCCGCGGCATGCGTCAGGACTTCGCGCCTCGTGAAGCGGCCTACGAAGACGCCAAGCAACGCGTTGCGCAGCTTCGCGAAACCGAGAAGCGGGTTCAGTGGCACGCGGACAGTCGCTCCGGATCCGTTGTCGTGTACGACCCCGCCATCGAGGCTGAGTCGGTTCTGACGCGGGGTGGCGGCATGGGGCCGCTGACTTTGACCATGCTCATGGCGTTCATCTTCGCCCTGGGCGTGATCTATATCGTCGAATACGTCGACACCCGCATGAAGAGCGAACACGACATTCGTCGCCACCTCAATCTGCCGCTCCTCGGGATCATTCCCAAGGAACACGAGCAAGACCGTCTGTTGACGGACGCGCCGCTGCAGAGCGAGATCTCGGAGAAGTTCAACACGGCCGCCACTCTGATTCAGAGTATCGGGACCGACCTGAACATTCGCGCGATCATGGTGTGCAGTGCGATTGCTCGCGAGGGCAAGACCACCGTATCGATCAACCTCGCGATTGCTCTGGCTCGCAAGGGCTTCAAGGTAGTCTTGATCGACGGCGACCTGCGAATTTCTCAGGTACACAATCAACTGCGCATTCCGAACCATGTCGGTCTGTCGAACATCCTCGATACTCGGGTCAACGCCCAGCAGATCATCGAAGGCGTCATGACGGACGACGACATGAACGGACGCAGCACCGTGAGCCCGCTGTCCGTGGTACAGAAGAGCTCGGTCGACAACCTCGACGTGATTCCGAGTGGACCGGCCGTGGCCGACCCAGTCGTCTTGCTCGAGCCGACCCGTCTCGCTGCCATGGTGAGCGAACTCAAGCAAACCTACGACTTCGTGATCTTCGACACCCCGCCGATCAACAAGGTCGGAGACGCGCTGACTATCTCGTCAGCCGTCGACGGAAGTGTGTTCGTGGTTGGCGCTGGCCAAGCCGAGCAGCATGAAGTCACCTGGGCGAAGCACTTGCTGACCAACGTTCAGTCGAACGTGCTCGGGGTCTTCCTCAACAAGTTCTCGAAGCAGAAGGGCGGCGAGTACTACTACTATTACTACTACAACGACTCGAAGCGAAAGCGCATCAAGAGTCGCGCGTAGGTAGTTAAGCAGTAAACTCGTAGACCCAACCGGGGCTGCGGAGCGGCGGGGCGGACCACATGGTTCGTGAGACCCGTCGCTGCGCGGCCTCGGTTTTTTTGTGTCTGCAGTGATTCGTTAGCGAGGAGCGCCCGCGAAGGGTTGCCGTCTACGACCGGGATCGGTACACCGCTCTCTTCACCAGTGAGGAGGGGGGAGACGTGTCCACCGACAGCGATCGTCAAGGCGCCACAGATACCGACCGCCAAGACGGCACGCCTCGCTGCACCGTGGGCGAGGCGGCGACGCTGGTCCGTGAACTCTTCGGAATCTCCGGCCAGCTCGAACCGCTCGACAGCTACATCGACCAGAACTTCCGAGTCACCGAAGCGTCCGGCACGCAGTGGGTCTTCAAGCTGACCAACGCCCACGAGTCCGAAGCCGAGCTAGCCTTTCAGCACCGAGTCATGGACCGCTTGCACGAACGCGCGCCCGGGATTGCTCCGCACGTGCGGCGTTCGCTCGCCGGCTCTGATTTTGAACGACACGAGCACCGCGGCCAACGCCACCTCGCCCGCGTCGTGAACTACCTCCCGGGATCGCTGCTTTCGTCGTCGCGCAAGCGCGACGCGGAGACGTGGCGCTCCTTCGGTAAAATCCTTGCCCAGGTCGACCGCGCGCTCGCCGACCTCGATCACCCGGCCATGAAGCGTGAGTTGCGGTGGGATCTCGCCCAGGCGGAGTGGACCCTCGGCCGCACGGCAGACATCGAGGACCTCTCCAGGCGCGCACTCCTCGAGCGCGCCCAGGTCCAGTTTCGCGCGGACGTCATGCGTCGTTTCGACCGCCTCCCGCAGCAAGTCATCTACAACGACGCCAACGACAACAACGTCGTGGTCGCCGACAGTGAAGGCGCTGCCCGGATCAGCGGCGTTTTTGATTTCGGGGACGCCATTCACACGGCGCGCATCTTCGAACTCGCGGTGGCCGGCAGCTACGCCGTCTTCGATCAGTCCGATCCGCTCGACGTGTTGACGGAGCTAGTCGCGGGCTATCACCAGATCTGTCCGTTGGAGCGGCTCGAACTGGGCTGCTTGTTGGCCTCAGTACAAATGCGCCTCGTGGCCAGTGTGCTCGTCTCCAACCAAGACGCCGTCGCCGCCCCCGACAACGACTACATTCGCGTGAGCGAAGCGCCCGCGTGGGCCGCGCTCGAGCGGCTCGCCCTTCTGGATCCAACCGTGGTGGAAGATCGTTTGTTGACGACGTGTGGCTACGAGGCGGCGGCGCCGGTTTCCCCGGCCACAACCATACGCGAGCGCCGGGAACGACACGTCGGCTCCGCGTTGTCTGTCTCATACCGGAAGCCGCTCCACCTCGTGAAGGGGCGCATGCAGTACCTGTTCGACGCAACGGGCCGCGCCTACCTCGACGGCGTCAACAACATCTGCCACGTCGGTCACTGCCACCCACGCGTCGTCGAATCCGCCTGTCGACAAATCGAAACCCTCAACACCAACACGCGCTACTACCACCAACACATCGCCGACTACGCCGAACGGCTCGCCGCACTCTTCCCAAACCCACTGGAAGTCTGCTACTTCGTAAACTCAGGAAGCGAAGCCAACGAACTCGCCTTGCGCATGGCCCGCGCCCACACCAACCGCCAGGCAGTGCTGTCGCTCGGCGCCGGCTACCACGGAAACACCACCACCCTCATCGACATCAGTTCCTACAAGCACGAAGGCCCCGGTGGGGGAGGCGCCCCCGATTGGGTCTACACCGTTCCGTGCCCTGACGCCGTGCGCGGCGAACACCGCGGCCCCGACGCCGCCGATCGATACCTCGACACCGTCACCGCCGCCCTCGCCAAAGCCGACCACGAAGCCCGCCCCGTAGCCGCCTTCATCGCCGAACCCATCATCGGGTGTGGGGGACAAGTGGTACCGCCCGAAGGCTACCTCCGTCGCGCCTTCGACCTCACCCGAATCGCCGGGGCCGTCACCATCGCCGACGAAGTCCAAGTCGGCTTCGGCCGAACCGGACCGCACTACTGGGCGTACCGAGCCCAAGACGCCACCCCCGACATCGTCACCCTCGGCAAACCGATGGGCAACGGCCACCCTCTCGCCGCTGTCATCACCAGTCGCGCCATCGCCGACTCCTTCGACAACGGCATGGAGTACTTTTCGAGCTTCGGAGGCAACCCCGTCTCGTGCGCCATCGGCCTCGCCGTCCTCGACATCATCGAAGACGAAAGTCTCGCCACCCACGCCGAAGCCATGGGCGCACTCCTTCTCGAAGGATTCCATCGCCTCCGCCAGCACCACCCAGCCATCACCGACATCCGCGGCGCCGGCCTCTACCTAGGAATCGAGCTGAGCAAACCCAACGGCCAACCCGCCCCCGACCTCGCCGCCCAATCCCTAGAAAACGCCCGCGACACCGGCGTCCTCCTCAGCAGCGACGGACCCAACCGCAACGTCCTGAAAATCAAGCCACCCCTCGCCATCCAACCCGCGGACGCCCAACTCCTCCTCACCGTCCTCGACCGAGCCCTAACCCAAGCGACCCAAACATCCCTTGCCGCCCAACCCAACCTCCGCTAGCTTCCCCCCTCGCAAGTAACCACGGGGGGCGATTAGCTCAGTTGGCTAGAGCACCTGCCTTACAAGCAGGGGGTCACAGGTTCAAGTCCTGTATCGCCCACCAAACGTTTGACCGGGGATCTGACGCACCGCGTTGGATCCCCGGTTTTTTTGATGAAGAGACGGCAGGACTTGAACCTGGTGTTTCCGCTCGGCGCTGTGCCCGCT
>JAJFFE010000255.1 GCA_021776775.1 Planctomycetota bacterium
CGCGCAGATCGACCCAGAACCGTGGGCGGCACTGCACCGCGCCGCGCACCCGCTCGAGATCGAAGATCTCACGCGCGTGGTGCGCACCATCCTGGAGATCCAACGCGCCAACGCCATCACCGACGACGCTCTGCGCGAGCAGTTGTCGCAATCCGCCGAGCGTATGATCGAGGTGCTCGCTCCGGGTTCGGGTGCCCCGGGCAGCACGGGTGGTGCGATGACGGGCGTCAGCGGACGCCCGCAACTCGCCACCCTCGCCGGTCAGATTCACGACGCCATGCTCGACGTCGAAGATAAGACGAAGGTCACGAAGAACGCACTCGATACGCTGCGCCGTTGGTCGGCGGGCAAAGACCACACGTGGCACGATCTCATCCGGGCGGCGAAACTTACGGCCGGCAAGCGGTCCGGAGCCGACGCGCTGCTCGCTCCGCTGCGCGCCGTGGTGGGCGAAACGCGGCGCCACCCACAACTTCACGATGACATTCGCGCGTTCATGCAATCCGTCGCCGACGTGACGATCGACATCGCCGAGCGGTATCGCCACTACAAGTCGGAGCGCGGTCTCCTGGACTTTCGCGACTTGGAAGTCGAAGTGTTGCGCTTACTGTCCGACGAACGAACCGCGGCGCAACTCGCCGGCGAGATCGACTTGCTCGTGGTCGACGAGTTCCAAGACACCGATCCGCTACAACTCGCGATCTTCCTCGAGCTACGGGAGCGAGTGAGCGAGAGCTATTGGGTCGGCGACGAGAAGCAAGCGATCTACGGGTTCCGAGGAACCGACGCCCGCCTGACGCGAGAGATCTGGGACTGCGCATCCGTCGACGAACAACGACGACTCGACACCTGCTATCGGAGCCGCGCGCGCCTCGTCGAATTCACCCGCGACCTCTTCGCCGAGCGACTCGGAGACTCGGTCGACGTTCACTGCGGTCGCGACGACACGCCGCGAACGGACAACGCCGAAATCACCACCCTCTCGGATCGACACGAGATCGAGCGCTGGGTGATCGAAGCGTGGCGTCGTGATGAAGAAGCAGAAGCGACCGCCAACGGTGTCTGTGAGTTGATCGCGGAGCGGGTCCCGCGCGGTGACATCGCGGTTCTCGTTCGCACGAATCGCGAAGCGACGGCCATCGGCCAGGCGCTGGAGGATCGCGGCGTGCCGTGCGTAACGGAACTCCCCGGCGTCATTCGCACGCGCGAAGCGCTGCTCGCCATCTCCGGTCTGCGACTGCTCGCGGATCGATGGGATAGCTTGGCCGCGGCCAACTTGCTGCACCATCTACCGAACGCTGACTCGCCCCATGCGAACGACACACCGGCTTGGCTAGAGAGTCGGCTCTCGGAACTCACCGCTGAGAAGACCCCGGCGCCGTTCACGGGCGATGCCACCATCGAGGCGATCGACGCCATTCGCGCGCGAGCTCGCGTGGCCAAACCGCGCGAAGCGCTCGCTTCGGTCATCGAAGCGTTGAACCTAGCGCAACGCGTCGTCGGCTGCGGCGATCCGGCGCGACGTCTCGGAAACCTCGACGCGCTTCTGAACCTGGCCTCGGCGTACGAAGAGTTGCGGCGCGCCGCCGCGCGACCCGCGACCGTGACGGGCTTGCTCAGTTACTTCGAACAGCTGCGCGAAAACGGCGAGGACCGATCGGTGCCGCAATCCGGCCTCGACAGCGTCACCCTGGTCACCTACCACGCCGCCAAGGGTCTCGAGTGGCCGGTCGTCGTCTTGTCATCGCTCGGCTACGACTCCCCGCCCGATCTTTGGCGACCCGAGGCGATCGGCGCGGTCGACATTCGCGGCGGCAATCCGTTGTCCGAACGAAGGATTCGCTACTGGCCGTGGCCGTTCGGACGTAGCTCATCCGGCTGGGGTCGCCGTTCGAGTGGCGACGGTTTCGAGTCCGACGCCTTGGCCACAGAAGAAGGGCTCGCGGCAGACCGAGAGCAAGAGGCCGAGCTGGTGCGACTCCTGTACGTGGGTATCACGAGGGCTCGTGATCGAGTCGTGCTCGCCTACCGCGAAGATCGAATGGCGTGGCTCTCTCACATCCACGCCGCCAAGGAGTTGCTATCGAGTCGCGCCATCGACCGCGTGCGAACCTTGCGCCCCGGAAACTCCTCGTCCAACGAACTCGAACCGTTCACCTGGCTCGAACCACCGCACGCCGATTCGACTCGTCCGCGTATCGCCGCCGAGAGCTCGCCGAGCGATATGTCGCCAACCGCCGACTCGCAACAGAGCTGGCCGCTGACCCCCGTTCGGATCGCTCCGATCGACGTCGCCGACGATCGACTCCAGCCCGACGAACCGCGGGATCGCATCGGCGAGGCGTGGCACGCGTACCTCGCGAGTCTTCCGAGCACGCGAGCGCTCGCCGACGACGCACGACTCGCTATCGCCCGGCGTTGCTTCGCTGCGTTTGCGGGCGACGTCGACGTCGACCCGTCCTTCTACGAGCAGGTCGTCGCGTCCGGTGAGCGCTTACACAGCTGGATCGTTCAACGCTTCGGCACCGCGAGTTGGTACGCCGAAACTCCGCTCACCGCTCCGCGCCGCGACGGGGGACGCTGGGTGGGAATCGCCGATCTCGTGCTGGTCGTCGAAAACGGAGACCACATCTTGATCGACCACAAGAGCACCGCGGTGAACGAAGCGGGGTGGCCCGCCGTCGCCGAACGCTACGCGCGCCAACTCGACAACTACACGGAGATTCTCGAGCAGCAAGGCGTCACGGTTCGCGAGCGGTGGATCCACCTTCCGCGCAGCGGCGGACTGGTCGAAGTGGGCCGCGCCATGACTCGCCCTGTGACGAAGCGTGCGCCCGACCCCGCCGATGACGCCCCGTGGGTACAACCGGAGTTGTTCTAGAGCCGCTTTATCAAGACGGCCTCACGTCGCCGTCGCAACTCGGGTGCTTCGGGTCCAACATCGGTGGACTAGGACACCAAGACGGCAGCTTGACCGAGGCACAGTACAAGGCGAAGCGAGCGGAGTTACTGGGAACGAAGAAGGACGAGTAGCTCGCCGCAGGTTGCGCTGACTTCACGGAGATACGACGAACGGCCGGTCGGGATAGCGCGAGGCGTCCCGATCCCGACCGTCACCCCCTCAGCAATCCCGATCAATCGATCACGACGTGCACCGTCCCTGGGTACGTGATCGTCGCGGGCAACCCCGTTTCCGTGTCGAAAGTGCCGGTCACGCTGCCGTACGTCACGACATCGAACGCATCGGCCGCCAGCGGGACGAACGGCGAAATGGCCGCGACGTCGATGGTGCCAGCAAGACTCGCCTGACCGCCCACCGCCAGTTGATCGTACTCGGTTCCGGCCAGATAACCGCCGAGTCCGATCGCGAGAGTCCCCCCCGAAAGCTGCGTGTAGTCACCGCTCACGCTCAGCAACCCCGCGTCGTTTCCACCCGGGCTCAGCGAGCCAGCGTTTTGGAGGTCACCCGTGATGGAGCCGGTGCCGCTCAAGCTGCCGGCCTGAATGTCGATCAACCCGGCCGCTTGCAGGGTTCCCCCAGAGATCGTGGTCGAACCGCCGGTTTGCACGAACGTCGAAGAACAGAGAAGCGTGCTGGTGGAATCAAGCGACACGGTGCCGCCGAGGTTCTGGCACGATTCGTTCGATCGGAGCGTCGTTCCGTTGGTCGCCTCCAGGCTCCCGGTCGGGTTGTTCTGGATACCGCGCACGACAAGGGTCTGCCCCGACTGATCGGAGCGAATGGTGGATTCGTTGATCAAGGTGCCCGAGCTGGAACCGACCGTACCCGCGCCGCGCACCGTCACGCCGGAAATCGTTAGCGTCTGCCCGCCCGAGAGTTGACGCAGATCGCGTTGCCAACCGCCTGGGTGGTACGCGATCACAACTTCGCCACTGCCGCTCAGCGTTTGGTCGCCGTTGAAGAATAGATTGGTGTGGCCAGTGGTTGCGACCTCACCCAAGGTGACGAGACCGTCAACCGTCAACCCACCCGTCACCGTCGCCGAGCTCCCCGACGGCATCTCCAGCGTTGTCGCGATCGTCATGTTGTCCAGAGTGCCGCCGCTCGACGTCGTCACCAATCCAAAGCCTGGGTCGCCCCCGATCGTGCCCCCGCTCACCGTGCCACCGAAAAGACTCCACGAACCAGTCGTCACGTCGAAGTCGAACTGTTGACCCTTCATGTCGAACGTACCCTCGAGCAGAATCGACCCGCCCGATCGGCTGACGCTG
>JAJFFE010000256.1 GCA_021776775.1 Planctomycetota bacterium
GGTCAACGTGAAATTCTTGCTCGAAGGCGAAGAAGAGATCGGCTCTCCAAACCTGACGCCGTACATCAAGGCGAACAAGGATTACCTGAAGGCGGACATCGCCCTCATCTCGGACTGCTCTCAATTCGCCCCGCGCATGCCCGCGATCACGGTCGGCCTCAAGGGTCTGTGTTACATGGAAGTCACCGTCAAAGGGCCCAACCGCGACCTACACTCCGGCAGCTTCGGAGGCGCCGTCGCCAACCCGGGCAACGCGATCTGCACCATGATCGGCAAACTGACCGACGCCGACGGCCGCGTCTTGATCCCCGGCTTCTACGACGACGTGGTCGAACTCACCGCCAAGGATCGCGAAGAGATGGCGGCGCTGCCGTTCGATGAAGAAGAGTTCAAGCGCGACCTCGAAATCGACACGGTTCACGGTGAGATCGGATACACAACGATCGAGCGCAAAGGCGCACGCCCGACGTTGGACGTGAACGGCATTCTGTGCGGCTTCACCGGCGAAGGCGCGAAGACCGTGCTACCCGCCGAAGCGTCGGCCAAGTTCTCAATGCGACTCGTTCCCAACCAGTCGTCGGAGAAGATCACGCGCATGGTCGTCGACTACCTGCAGAAGATCTGTCCCAAAGGCTGCACCGTCGAAGCGCACGAACACCACGGCGCCGAGCCCATCGTCGTCTCGACCGACTCGGACTACATGCGCGCGGCGCACCGCGCCGTGGCCAAGGGCTTCGGCAAGGAACCGCTCTACATGCGCGAAGGCGGATCGATTCCGGTGGTTATGACGCTCAAGGACGAACTGGGGATCGACACGATCCTGCTCGGCTTGGGTCTACCGGATGACAACACCCACTCGCCGAACGAGAAGTTCAACCTGGACGACTTCCAACGAGGCATCCGCACGGCGGCGTACCTGCTCGATGAACTCGCCACGGTGAAGTAGCGACGCGGTAGCTTACGTAGCGCAAGACGAAGACGGGCCGTCGACGAGTGCATGACTCGGCGACGGCCCGTTTGTTTTTGGCGGAGGGTTCGCCCGTGCGGCCACTCGACGAGCGGGTTGCGGCGTGGCTCGGACCGCACTTCGCCCGCACGGCTAGCCATTCGGGTCTTGGGGCCTGAATCACTAGAGTTGAATCCCAAGGCTATGCGTTGGTCACCTGACAAGGCGGCCTCGAAGGTTCCTTTGCAGCTTTGCAGGGCGCATCGTGGCGTGGCTCGAACACCAGTGGGTTGGGGATGGCCGTGTCTTATGCTCGCCACCGACTATGAGGGAGGAGTGGGCTTTGGCGCCGGCGCATTGGCTGGAGGAGACCGGGACGGCTTCGAACGTTGGACGGGCGAATCGGGGTCTGTTCGGGTCTGTTCGGGGCGTTGGGCAACGGTGGTGCCCGCTGCTTGCGGAGGCGCGTTGGGCGATGACAACTGTTCGCTGGGCGGCGTGATCCGTACCGAGCTGAGTACGGTTTCTGGTGGGCGAACATGCAGCGCCGTTTGGTTGCGTTGATGGGTGCGACCTCGTTTGAATTTGAACGATGTGACTCGACTGTTTCGTTCTGACCATGAATGGAGTTGGTCGAGCAGGCCGTGGATATTGCGCTCGAGAAGAAAGATCCGCGTCAGCGATTCGAACGACGCCGCAACCGCCGAGCTAAGCAAGAAGCCGGCTCGGCTCGTGCAACCGATGTCGACGCGGGTCGCCCCCTGACGTCTCCCCCGGACCAGACCGATACGTCCCCACCGGACTCCGCGATGAGGTTCTTCATCGCGCTCAGTACCGCCCTGAATTCGTGAGCGACCACGGCACGCGGTGCGAGGAACGCACGCGCTTGGAGATCGAACTAATGCCCTTTGTGAATCTCGATGCCCTGTTTGTTCAGCATCGACGTCAGGATCGTACCCGGGTCTTCGGTCGTGAGAACTCCGTCGACCTTGGTGCCGTTCAAGTAGACCTGGATCTGTAAACACTCGAGGCAGATGACAAGATCCACGACGTCGCTGCCCTTCTTCGCAACCACGCCGTGCCGCGGATTGAAACATCCCGCTGCAATGCCGGGATTCGCGACGATCCCTTCATAGATGGCCTCGACTGCGGAGCGACGGTCGGTCGCCGAGTCGATTTGGTAGCTACCAAGGATCTCGTACCCGTGAAGGGATGCGGCCGCCGCCGGCGATTCCTCTTCCTTTCGCATGGTGTCGGGACTCGGGTGCAGCGCGAGCAACTTGAACGAGTCGGAGCTCTCGAGAACCGAACGCACTTCGGCAGACAACTCGACCTCGTCCGTGTTCCGGTACGGTCCTTCGTCAGCCGGCGTGCTTGATTTCGTGTGACAACCGGCCAGCGCCGCCGAGAGCAGAACCAATCCAACAAATCGAGACATGAGAAGTCCTCAGGGTTCGAGTGCGAGGTCATGGGGTCTCTCGTCATCAGAGATCCCCGAGTTGCGACCGATTTTCGTGCATCGTGATCGCTGAGTCGATCCTTCGTCGCCGAACAAGCAACGCAGTTGCGATTCTGATCTCGAGACATCCCACTGTGCGTTTCACACGGTCGCGAGCCAGAGGCTCGGTGTACCGATAACCTACTGTCACACGGAGTGTCTTCCCTAAAGCAACCTGTCTCGCAATGCCGACGATGGAGTTGGGCGCGTGGTCGACCCAGGGAGAGTCGGATGGGTGTGCTAGATCTTAACCGCGGGGTTCGAACGGCCAGCCTCGCGCTGATTGCCGTTCTATTGGCGGTCTCACGCGCCGATGGCGACACCGATTGGGATGGCTCGACCGACACGGATTGGTTCACCTCGTCGAACTGGACTTCGGGAATCCCGGACAGTTCCGACAACGTTTTGATTCCTTCCGGGCTGAGTAACTATCCGGTTCTCGATGCCAACGGCGCCGTGTGTCGCGACCTGACTATCCAGGACGGGGCGACGCTCGATCTCGTTACCTATAGGCTCGACGTACACCAAGATCTCGATGCCCAGGACACTGACGTCGTCCTCTCTACCTCCAGTGGAGAATTCTGTTTCGTAGGGGGTCAGGACACCGACGTCCTGAGTCCGTTCGTCTTCAGCGGTGACTTTCGTATCGACAAGGACTCTGGCTTCGAGACGACTCTCCTTGCCGAGGTCACGGTGAACGATATCTACGTCGACTTCGAGCAGTTCGAGGCCGGGGACGCCGCTAGCGTGCTCACGCAAACCATCACCGGGAACGTCGTCGTGGATGCAAATGGGTGTTTCGACCGTGAAGACGCGATCGTCAACATCGCCGGAGACGTTAGCTTTGCGGGAGAGTATGACGACGACAAGACCGACGGAGGAACGTACGTCGGAGGGGACTGGACCGACACTGGAGTCATGAGAATCGGGACCAAGACCGTTACGTTCAACGGCGGCGGGACCTCCACCATCACGGTCCCGGATTCGAGTGACTTCTACAACATCACGATCACCAACAGCACCACGGCGACCGTCGCGAGTAGCATCGACATCAATGGCACTGTCACCATCAACGCGGGCAGCGTCTTTGACTGTAACGGAGACCTCGACGCCGCGATTGGTGTGACCTGCGTAGGGAGCGGCCGACTGCAACTCGGAAGCTCGGTCACTACGCTGGGTACGTTCACAGCCGGGAGCGGGACCGTCGAGTACGACGACACCTCGACCAACCGGACCATGCAGAACGTTACGTATCACCATCTCGAGATTGACGCGAGCTCGCGAACCGTCACCACTGGCGCCAGTGAAACTCTCGGCGGCACTCTTGACGTGACCTCCGGCACGTTTGCCATCGGAACGAACACGGTGACCGTACCGGGCGCGACGGATGTCAACGGGACTGTCACGCTGTCCTCGGGCACGCTCGATGCCAACGGTTCGTTCGACGCCACCGGTGGCTCGGTAACGTTCACCGGCAGCGGAGAGTTGCGGCTCGGCGGCGCAGTGACCTCACTGGGAACTCTGACCGCGTCGACGGGAACTGTCGAGTACGACGCCACGGCGGTCGACGTCTCGGTCGACGACGTGACCTACTACAACCTCGAGATCGACACTTCCTCGCGGAAAGCGACGACGGCCGGTGACGTCACGGCGACGAACGACCTGACGATCGCCTCGGGTGAACTCGAAGTCGACGACGCTGACACGCTGCAGGTCGATGGCACCACTAGTATCACCGGGACGCTCGACCTCGAACCGGGTTCGGTTCTGCAGCTGGCCAATGGGCAGTCGCTGACCGTCAACTCCGGCGGCACCTTCGAGGCGATCGGCACGGCCACCGACTTGGCTCTCGTCACTTCGACCGGAGCCAACCGCTACGCGTTCTCCGTCTCGGCGGGTGGTATTTTGAGGGTGAACTACGGGTACTTCCGACACATGGATGTGAACGGGATCCAAGTCACCGACAACGGTGCAGTGCAGGCGTTGGCTCAGCTCGACAACACGGTCTTCAGCGACGGCACGACCGGCGGAAAATTCTTGAAGGTGACCGACAACGATAACGCGGTCACTCTCGTCAGCCTGCTCTTCGACCAGTCGCCGGCTGGTATCTCCACCAACGTGGAAACGGTCAGCGCCACCGCAACCATCACAATCGACCCCTACGGTGGCGATTTTGGGGGTGAGGCGAATGAGAACGACAACCTCAGCGGGACCGTCACTCCGGGGTTCATCGACTGGGCGATGGCGACGCCGGTGCAACTTCGACGATTCGACGCCACGTCCGTCGCCGGCGGCGTCCTGCTCGAGTGGGAAACCGCGGCCGAGTGGCGCACGCTCGGCTTCCACCTCGAACGACTCGAGATTGGGGCCACAGCCGTCGGTCCCTCCGTTGTTTTGGAGCCAGCGGTGCGGGCAACGGGAGCGTCACCGTCTGGCGACTCGTACTCACACCTCGACGATAGCGCGCAGCCCGGTCGATCCTACGTCTATCGGTTGGTTGAGATCGATGCGCGCGGCGGGCGACGCGTTTTGGCGAAGGCCGAGATGACGACAAGCCGTGCGGCGACGACCGCCGCGAGAAGGCCCGCGTCGGCTTCTTTGTCGAATCGACGAGCGGCACGAACACGATCAACCACCAGCCGCGGGACGACATCGGCGGCAGCGTCTTCTTTCCCCGCCCCCGTCACTTCCGTGCGCATTCTTGTCGACCGGCCGGGAGTGATCCGCGTTTCTCACTCGCAGCTTGCGGCGGCCGGATTCGCGGTCGACGCCGAGCCGCAGCGGTTTCGATTGAGGCGTGACGAGCTCGACTGGCCGCTGGAGATCATCGGCGACGACGATCGCTCCTTCGACTCGGGTGACTCTATCGACTTCGTGGCCACACCCTTTCACAGCCTCGAGACCCGTTTCGATGTCTACTGGCTAGACCTGGCGCGGCCGGGTGTTCCGGTGTCGAGAATCCAACGATACGACGATACTCCAACTGCCGCGGCGATCGACGTTGGAGAGTCGAGATTCGAGAACCATTGGCAACCGGATGAACTCTACGTCGCCTCGATCGAGAACGGTGAAGGTCGGGACCACTGGTTCTGGGACAGTCTGATGTCCGGTACTACCCTCGACGTCCCTCTCGAGATCGACGCGCTCTCGCTCGACGGGGCGGAGGGTGTCGAGATCGATGTCGTGCTCGAGGGGTGGACCGACGATCCCTTGACACCGCTGGACCATTACATCGAAGTGTCGCTCAATGGCGATCCGATTGGGGTCCTGACGTCGAACGGCCGTGGGCCCTACATGGAGACGTTCGAGGTTTCAGCCCGAGTGCTCTTCGAGGGTTCGAACGCTCTATCCCTCGAGGCCGTGACCCTGGGCGGCAACAGCCTATCTTTTTTAGATCGGATCTCCGTCCGTTATCCTCGCAAGCACCGGGCACGAAATGGGCGTCTTTCGTTCGAGCTCGAGACAACCGCACCGCAGTTGCTCGAGAATTTCGATAGTCCCGACGTGGTTCTGTACCAGGTGTCGGGAGCGGGGGCGCCCCGGCGCATTGTCGGCGGCTTGGCCACGCCGGTGGTTGACGGGTGGACCCTCTCGTTCTGGCTCCCGTTTGGCGAACCGGGTCAGTTCGAGGCATTCACGAATTCGGGAGCGCAGCCACCGGCCGCAGTGGTGCCTGTCGTTTCCGAAACGTACGCCGACCCGATTGGTGGAGCCGACTACGTCGTCATCGTTGCGCGCACACTCGTCTCCTCGGTCCAACCGTTGGTCGACCTCCGACGGTCGCTAGGCTTTGGCGTCGCGGTGATCGAGCTCGAGGCCATCTACGACAAATTCGACGGCGGGCGCAGAACGTCGACCGCGGTCCACCGGTTTCTCGACCACGCCTATACGTCGTGGCCAGCGCCGGCCCTCGAGTACGTGTTACTCGTCGGCGACGCCACGTACGATCCGCGCGGCAACCTCGGACCCTCACCGCGACAGCTACTTCCGACTCGACTCGTCGAAACGCCTCAGTTCCAAACGGCGTCGGACAACTGGTTCGGGGATCTCGTCGCTGGTGACGGTGCGCCGGAGCTGTGTATCGGACGTCTTCCCGTCGCCACGCCCGAAGAGTGCGAGCAAGTCGTGCAGAAGATCTTGCGCTATGAGAGTCGCGCACAAGGAAGTAGGGATATCGAACGTGCGATCCTCATCACGGATGTCGACTCCCCGTTTAGCGTAGTGAACGACGCCTTGGAGTTGAGCCTCTCGTCTCGCTACCGTGTCGTCCCCATCGATCTCGCAAGCCCGACTCTCATCGACCCGAAGGAAACGGTGTATCAAGAGTGGCGCGACGGCGCCGCAGTCGTTCACTATTCCGGGCACGGCAGCCGACAGTCCTGGAACCAATCCGACGTCGTGCACGTGGACGAGATCCCACCAGTTGCGAACGGTCGGCGCTTGCCGGTGGTCGTCGCCATGAACTGCCTGAACGGGTACTTCCAGCATACATCCTCGCCATCGTTGGGCGAGGCGCTCGTACTTCTTCCGGGCGGCGGCGTCGCGTATTGGGGACCGTCGGCTGTCACCACCCACTTGCGTCAAGAGAACTTGGCCCAGCGCTTCTACCACCATCTCTTTGCGCCCGAATCGACGACTCTCGGCCGCGCGATTCGTGAAGCTAAATCCGACCTCTCGTCGGATCCCGCCAACCGCGGCCTACTCGACACTTGGATTCTCCTCGGCGACCCAGGGCTGACCGCGCCATAGAGATCCGTCTGAGTAAGTAACTTCGACCCACAAACTCCTGGACGACGACGACGCGCGGCCGGACACTCGCAGGCTTCGCTCGCCCTCAGAAAGGTCTCGGATGAAACGACCCGTGCAACTCGTGCCAATCCTGTCGCTCCTGGTTGCCGCATCCTTGCCGTTCATAGTCGGCGCGCAAGAAATCAAACGCGACGAGAATGGCAAAGTCGAAGATCGCAATCGCGGTTTTCACGAGCGCATGGTCAAGCGCTTCAAGAGTGAAAACGCTAGCGTGAAACCCGGTGGCATCGTCTTTGTTGGTGACTCGATCACACAGGGACTTCCGACTAGTTTGTTAAGAGCCGACCTGCCCATCTACAACCGCGGTATCAGCGGGGACAAGATCGGCAACCACTACTATGGCGTTCTCGATCGCATGGAGGAGTCGATCTACGACCTGAATCCAGCGCAGATCTATCTACTGATCGGGATCAACAACTTCGCGTATTGGAAGACTCCGGGCGCGATCATGGACGCTGGCTACGAACGCCTGCTCGGTGAGATCAAGAAGAACTGCCCCAAGGCGAAGCTCTACGTGCAGTCGGTGATGCCGCTGCGCGGTGGTTGGGCGAAATGCAGCGAGCAGGTGCTCACAGTCAACACCAAGCTCCAAGCGATGTGTAAGAAGCACGGCGTCACCTACGTCGACTTGCACAAAGCGCTACGCGACAGCAAAGGCGAGCTGAAAAAGGAGTTCACCGCAGATGGCCTGCACTTGAACTTCAAAGGCTACGTCGCTTGGGTGGACTGCCTCGACGGCATCAGCATCGGCATTGAACGCAACTTGACAACGAACAAGCCAGTGACCGTCTCTGGTGGAACCGAAGGTCAGCAAGTCCCGGAACAAGCCGTCGATGGCTTGCCCGACAACGCTACCGGTTGGCACGCGAGCCCCGCGCCACAGTGGCTGCAGGTCGACCTGGAAGCTGTTTATGAGCTCGATCGCCTCAACGTGTACATGCACCACGACGGCAGTCGCCACTACCAGTACACGGTGGAGCTGTCGAAGGACGGTAAGGCTTGGACCCGTGTGCTCGATCGATCGAGTAACACGCGGCCCGCGACTCGCCAAGGTGACGCGGTCAAGTTTGCCCGCACCGCTGCGCGCTACGTCCGCGTCAACTTGCTAAAGAACAGCGCAAACTTCGCCGTTCACTTGAACGAAATCCAGGTGTTCGAAGCCGGGAAGTGAACCGAGGTCGCCGCGAGCCCAGCACTCGTTGTTCGAACGACGGCCTAACCCACAAGTAACGACAGGTCGCTCCACGAATAGGCCGTCTTCTGTAAGTCGATGCCGCCGATGGTCATCACCTTGTGATCTGACGGTTCTCCGCCTAGGCCGCGGTAGAAGCGACCGCCTTGGCTGTTGGCGTCGAGAACCCAGAGCTTGAGTGTTTGGAACTCGAGCTCGATAAAGCGCGCGGCTAGTGCTCGAACCAACGCTTGGCCGATTCCGGAACCCTGGTGATCTTCGCGCACGTAGATGGCGAACAGCTCGGCGTCGGCCCGGGTTGCTCCTTCGCTACGGTCTCGGGCGCCGTTGGCAAACCCGACGACCTCGTCCATGGCGGCGACGAAGGTCACAGCCTTGCCGCCAGTGAGGATCTTCTTCCAATGGGCGGTTCGCTGGTCATAGCAGAGCGCGTCGAGCGTTTCGTCGGTCATGATGCCGCGGTACGCGGTTCGCCACGTATCGACGTGCACTCGCGCCAGCGCTTCGGCGTCGGAGAGTTCCGCTTGGCGAATAGTAAAGTCGACCATAGTCTCTCCCTCAGCGTCTCCAGGTCAGTGGCAGTAGCACGACAAGCACCGCGAAGATCTCGAGCCGGCCGAGCAGCATGCAGAAGATGAGTAGCACCTTCCCGATTCCGGGAATGGCGGAAAAGTTCTCGACCGGTCCAACCTCGGCGAAGCCGGGGCCGATGTTCCCGATGGTCGCGAGCACGGCGCCGAACGCGGTGATGGCGGAGTTGTCCTGCGCCGCACGATTGACGCTGGCCGTCGCGTCGAGCGGTTGGAAGTGCAGGATGATGGACATGAGCCCCACCGAGATGAAGAACAGAACGCTGTAGAGCGCCATGAACCCCATGACGCGCGCCACCACTTCTCGCTCGATACTCTCTCCGCCGACCTTCACGGCGACAACAGCGTGAGGCCGGACGAGTCGCGCGATCTCGCGGAACCCGTACTTCACCAGCACGACAATGCGGATGACCTTCACGCCACCCCCGGTCGATCCCGCACACCCGCCGCAGATCATGAGCAACACGATCACCACGCGGCACGGGTTGGGCCACGCGTCGAAGTCCGCGGTGACGAACCCGGTCGTGGTCACGAGGGCGCTCACTTGGAACAACGCGTAACGAAAACAGCCGGAAATCGTGTCGTACTTGGCGAGGTTCTCGGCGGTCCCCTTCCCTGGAAACTGAGAGTAGTAGAGGAGAACGGTGATGAAGGCCGTCGAGAATGCGATCAAACCGAAGTAGAAGCGAAACTCGGCATCGCCGAGGTGGCTGAGCCCCTTGCCGAGCGCGAGTCGATAGTGAAGGACGAAGTTGGCGCCGGCCAGAATCATGAAGACGATAATCACGGAGTCGACGTAGACGCTGGCGTAGTCGGCCACACTGCCGTTCTTGGTCGAGAACCCACCGGTAGCGAGCGTTCCGAACGCGTGGCAGCAGGCGTCGTACCAACCCATGGGCGCGACCAGCAACAGTACCTGGATCAAGGTCAAGACGACGTAGACCGACCACAGGATCTTGGCGGTCTGAGCGATCCGGGGCCGCAGCTTGTCGGCCGTGGGACCCGGGACTTCAGCGCGGAAGATTTGATATCCGCCGGCCCCGAGAAACGGAAGGATCGCCACCGTCAGCACGACGATGCCCATGCCGCCGAGCCAGTGCGTCATGCTGCGCCAGAACAAGAGCCCTTTGGGCAACGCCTCGATGTCGGTGAGGATGCTGGCGCCGGTCGTCGAGAAGCCGCTCATCGTTTCGAAGTAGGCGTCGAGGTAGGAGGGGATGCCACCCACCGGAGCGGCCAACCAGAACGGTAACGCCCCGAAGGCGCTCAAGAGCGCCCAACCCAGGGCAACAATGACGAAGCCTTCGCGTCGTCCGAGTTCGGATCGGTCGCGTCGGAAGCCCCAGAACAAGAGGCCGCCGGTGACGAACGAAATGGCGATCGATTTCCAGAACGCCGGAATTTCCTCATGGGAGTCCAGCGCGTACGCCACCCCGAGCGGGCACAGCAGAGTTGCTCCCAGCGTCATGAGCAACAGTCCACAGATCGAGGCGACCTCAGCCTTCTTCACGAACTACTCACGTTCACTTGCTGAAGAGCTTCCGCTTGGAGAAGAGCTTCTCGACCGAGTCCATAGCGCTCGGTAGCGCGAAAATCACCACGTGATCGTCAGCTTCCAAGACGGAGTCGCCGGTCGGAATCATGTACTGATCCTTGCGGTAGATGGCGCCGAGAATCGTACCGGTAGGGAAGGTGATCGACTTGAGATCCCGTCCGATCATAGGCGAATTCTTGACGATAGCGTACTCACGCGCCTCGGCGCCGGACTCTCCGAGTCGGGAGACCTGGAAAATGCTGCCGCGACGGATATGACGAAGAATCGCGCTGACGGTCAGCAATCGCGGGTTCACGATGACCCCGAGATCCAGCGAGCGCAAGATCGGTAGGTATCGAGGCTCCTGCGCAAGAATCGCGATTTGTTCAACACCCTCTTTCTTCAAGAGCATGGCGTTCATCAAGTTCGTCTCGTCGTTGTCATCGAGAGCCAGATAATAGTCGACGTCTCCGAAGCTGTACTCTTTGCAGAGATCGGGATCACCCACCTCCCCGCAGAGCACCAACGTCTTCTTCAGCTGTCGCGAGGCCGACTCGGCTAGTTCACGATCTGGCTCGATCAACGTGATGCTCTTCACGCGGCTCTCCAGACGAAGCGCAACGTCGATCGCGAGCTGGCTTGCCCCGCTGATCAGCAGCCTTGTCACTCGGTGACGCTCGGGCCCCGCAAGCGCGCGAAACTCCTTCGTCGAGCCACGATGAATGAACACGTAGATGTTGTCGCCAGAGTGCAACTCGGTGTCGCCGTCCGGTATCACGTAGGTACCGTCATGGCGAGAGATCCCTGCGATCAACGCATGCAAATTCTCGCTGAGACTCGGTAACCCCTTGAGGCGAATACCGTTGAGCGGACTCTTCTCGGAGATCGTAAAACCCCACAGCGAGAGATCGCCTTCCGCGAACCGGGCGTAGTCGGTGGCGCCAGGGTTTCGTACGAGCCGCGTCAGCAGGTGAGCGGTCGTGTCGATGGAGTTGATCACGACGTCGGCGCCGAGGTCTTCTTTCGACAACACGCCGCCCGCTTCGGTGAACTCCGAGTTCCGAACGCGAACGATGCGTTTCTCCGCACCGAGTTTCCGGGCGATCAGACTGACGACAATATTGGTGCCGTCTCGATCGGTCACCGCGACGACGAGCGCCGCACCCTCGACTCCCGCGCGCTTCAATATCGACGGCGTCTCGGCGTCGCCAGACACCGCAAGCACGTCGAGTTTTTCGTCGAGGCGCGCGACGAGCTCGGGGTCACTGTCGACCACCGAAATGTCGTGTCCTTCTTCGGTAAGCTGCTCCGCCAGGTGAAAGCCGACAACTCCGGCTCCGACGATCACGATACGCATAGCTGAGTCACTCTTATCTGACCGACCTAACCCGAAGGGAGGTCCGATCTCTTCATGGAGAGCAGGTGAGCTCGTTGAACCCTGGGAAGGTGAGACTCCGTCGAAGGCCGCGCCCAACACTCCGAGCGGAGCGTTGCGGCTCGATGATCCGCCTTCTAGTCCGGGCTAGCGTGGTAGCTAGCTAGTACTCCTTGAGCGTTCGCGCACCGGCTAAAGCCTTCTTCGCCCACTCACGATCGAGTTCGCCTCGGATCTTCAACGTGCGAAGTGTAAAGCCGGTGTTCTTCCAGACGAAGCCGACGCGCCCCCCAAGCGGAGGCTTCTTGATCTTCTTCGAACGGCGATGCTGCCCGATCGTCGTCGCTTCACCACTCTTGGCGTCGAGTTCTACTCCAAGGTCGAGGTCGCGCATCTTGGTCAGCCATGCGGTCGGATCTCGCTGGAATTCCTTGCTCTTCGCCCCGTACGTTTTCACACCCCGACGCTTGTGCAACAAGTGAACCCCGAGATTCGACCCGATGAATTCCTTCGCTGACGCATGCGCGAGCACGAGCAAGCTAGCCCCG
Source organism: Planctomycetota bacterium (assembly GCA_021776775.1). GTDB lineage: Bacteria > Planctomycetota > UBA8108 > UBA1146 > JAJFFE01 > JAJFFE01. The sequence continues at coordinate 12,493 of JAJFFE010000256.1, forward strand.
TGAGCGACGAAATTGAACTTCGTCTTGGCCGTCACCTTGACGGAGCCCTTGAAGTGCGGACGGAGGAAGAAGCTACCTTCGTTACGCCCCTCGAAACATGAGTAGAGCTTCTGGTCCTCGTTGAGCTTGTTCGCCATCGCCCCGTTGTAGAACACCGCGTTCTCTTTGCGGGGCACTTTGACATCTTCGACGTCTTGAAAGAAACGATCCGCGTAGCGGTATTCCACTTCCAAGATCTTGCCGTCGTACGACGCAATCTTGGCGTACGTAATGTCCTCGAGGTGCTCGATGATCTGTTGCGTGAGTAGCGCTTCGGCGTCGGGTTTGGGCTCGGCCTCATCTTGATGAGCAACCGGGGCCGCCAGTGTCAGCGCGATGATCGACACCGCCACATATCCTGCTCCCATGAACACGTCTTCCTCCTCGAGATCTGAGAAGCGAATCATCATAGTTCAATCGACGGGAAGCCGTGAAGCGGGAACGTAGAAGGTCCGCAACATGGCTCTCAATCCCATACCCCACAAAGCTTTACGTAAGCTGGTCGAACTCGCCGACCGGCGTAATTCGCATCGCCGGAGTAGACTTCAGGGAGATAGTATCCCAGGAAGGTCCTCACTCTTATGCACAAGCGCCGTAGCAGCCTCCCGAACCCGAGACTGCAGCTGAAGATGATCCTGCTCTTCATCTGCACGGGCCTCGTCGGGTTGATCGCCCAATACGTCTTCACACTCTATGCCGTGTTCGATCTCGAGGCGATGTATCCAGACAACCGCGACTACAGCGTCATGGTCACGGACATCATGTGGCACCAAATGCTCGTCAGCGCATGCTTCATGGTTCCCCTGACACTCTCCGCGGGAATCGTGGTCACGCATCGCGTTGCCGGGCCGACTTACCGCTTCACGAAGTACCTTCGGGAACTCACGAGTGAAGGCTTCTCGCGCCCGTGTAGCATTCGCGACGGAGATGAGTTTGGTGAGCTGTGCGAGGCGATCAACACCGCCGTCGCGAGCCTGCGCCAAGACGCAACGGTCGAAGAGAACTCGACGGAACCTGCCGACTCCGTCGAGAGTTCGACTCCAGCGGACGAAGTCGTCTCCGCCTGAGTTCGGTCGAGCTTCACGTGAGATGAACCCGGGCCCGTCGCCGCGCGCGATCGACCCGGGTGCTTCTCATCTCACGTTCCGTGCGACGGCTCAATCTACCGAGAACTTGTGCACGGTCGTCTGCAGGTACGTTTCGTTCGGCTCCAACCAGATATCCGGAAAGTCGGGCTGGTTCGGGGAGTCGGGGAAGTGCTGCGTCTCGAGACAGAGCGCGCCCCGCTGAACGTACGTCTTGCCGTCCTTGCCAATCTGTCCGTTGAGGAAGTTCCCGGTGTAGAACTGCAGTCCGGGCTCTGAGGTATGAATCTCCATGACCCGGCCTGACGCCGGTTCCCGAAGACGACACGCTAGCCTGGTGTCGCCGTCACCGTCGAGAACGAAGTTGTGGTCGTATCCGAGCGCGGCCGATTCGGCGACGTCGTCGAGGTGTAGCCCGACCGGCTTCGGCTCGCGAAAGTCGAGGGCGGTGCCGTTGACGTTGGCGAGCTGGCCGGTGGGAATCAAAGTGTCGTCGGTCGGGGTGTAACGACTCGCGAAGATCTTCAGCTCGTGGTCGAGAACGGTGCCAACCCCCGCACCGGCCAAGTTGAAGTAGCTGTGATGCGTCAAGTTCACCGGCGTCGTTTGGTCGGTCTTCGCTTCGTAGTGAATCGTCAGCTGGTTGCTGTTGTCGAGGGTGTACGTGACCGCGACATCGAGATTGCCGGGATACCCCTCTTCCCCGTCAGGGCTCCGGTACTCGAAACGGACCGACTGCGACATCGGGGTGCTGCTCGCGGCGGAGGTCCAAACGACCTTGTCGAGTCCTCGCACACCACCGTGGAGATGGTTCGGCTCATTGTTCGTCGCCAAGTCGTACTGCTTGCCGCCGATTTCGAAACGACCCTTGGCAATGCGATTGGCGACACGACCGGCCGTGCACCCAAAGTACTGGTTCGCTTCGGATTCGTATCCGGCGACCGAGTCGAATCCGAGGACCACGTCCGCGAGAACGCCGTCGCGATCCGGAACATGAAGTTCGACGAGCGTAGCGCCGAACTCGGCGACTCTAGCGACCACTCCATTGGCGTTGATGAGCGTGTAGCTCGATACCGCGACGCCGTCCTGTGTCGTACCGAACTGCTGAGCCACCGGGGTCTGCCGCCCTTCCACTGTCACCGGAGTCGCGCACCCGCCAATCAGCGAGCAAGTACCGAACACCATCAACCAAATCGAGACGTTCATCGAGCACCCCCTGCACTGGTTTCCGCGGCCACCGTAGCGAAACCGACGGCGCGCGATAAGACGGATAGGAGCGAAATGTCTCCCACCGGTGAACAAACCGTCGCAGCTGCCAACGTAGCGGCTGCGACGATCGGTCGAAAAGCTCCGGCCCTGGCGAGAGCCGACTCGCACCGCAACGTTTAGCATCCGCTTGCGAAAGCGCCGCGTGCGGCTTGAATGGAGCCGTGAACACTCCAAGAATCGAAGGTGCGACATGATCTCGCTCACCCTGATCACGGCTCTCCTCAGCCTGAACCCGGCCGCGGCAGCGCCACTCGATCAAGCGACCGCTACGTCAGACTGGGCCTTCCCCAGTGTCAACCTGGACGTCGGTCAACAGCTGCCAAACTTCGCCTTGCCCACAACAGCGAGCGACGGTCCGATCCACCTCTACGACTTGCTCGACGGCAAGAAGACTGTCCTTCACATCTTCGCTTCGTGGTGAGCTGGCTGTCGACGACACGTGCCCGGGTGGCACGCCGCAACCAAAGACGTCCGCGCCAAGGGTGACATACAGTTCTTGGGAATCGTCCAAGAGCAGCATGGAGATCGCGCAAAACTGTTCATGCAGTGGAAGCAGATGGGTTGGCCCATCATGGTCGACTCCCTCAACCTGCTCGGCGTCACCGTGGTGCCGATCACGCTGCTGATCGACGAGAACGGTGTGATCGTCAAGAAGGCGAACCGCGCGAGCGCCGTCGGCGAGTTCTTGGCGCGACCCGCCGCTGAACGAACCGAGATCGATCGCATCGCCCCAGACTTCCGCGCCATGATGGCGAAAGCGAAGAGTGCCCGGGATCATCGAACCGTGGGCGACGCCATGTTCTTGTTCGGTACCGACACTCGCCGGTGGGACGCTGCCATCGAAGTGTATCGGCAAGCGATCAAACTCGACCCGAAAGATCCCACCGCGCGCTTTCGGCTTGGCGTGACGTTGCGCCGTCGCTACGAAACCGAAACTCGACGAGGAACCGACTTCGGGGCGGCGGTTGACGCCTGGCGCGAGGCGCTCGATATCAATCCCAACAACTACATCTGGCGGCGGAGGATTCAGCAGTACGGTCCGGCGCTCGCGAAGCCATACCCGTTCTACGATTGGGTTGCGCAGGCGAACAAAGACATCACTTCCCGCGGCGAAGTTCCGACCGCACTGAGCGCGCCGCTCACCGATTCCGAGTCGCTGTCGAAGAAGCCGTTCGTGGCACAGAACGAAGAGCCCGAGAACCCGGATCCGAACGGTCGCATCGATACCGACGAGAAGCGGTGGATCCGCATTGAATCCGCGGTGGCGCCAGCCATGGGCCGGTCCGACCCCGCGTTGCGCGTTCACGTCGTGCTGCGCGCCGATGACAAACGGAAGATTCATTGGAACAACGAGTCGGAGCCGCTGCGGATCTGGTTCGACACTCCGGCCGGGTGGAAGATCAATCGATCACTCAGTGTCGTCGCCAATAGCACTACCGCCACGAGCGATGAACTGCGCCGCATCGAGGTCGAACTCCAGCCGCCGGCGAACAGCACGGTCGCTCGCCTTCGGGGGTACGCTCTCTACAACGTCTGCGAAGGAGCCGGCGGCACCTGTCGCTTCCTGCGTCAAGACTTCGTCGTAGAACTCAACGCCGCTCGTTAGCCCGCCCGTTGTAGCCCGGGCCATGATGATCCGGGCTACCCTGGTGAGCGCGATCGGAATCGGGTACTTACGGGTTTCCATCCGGACCCGTTACGCTCCCACGCCTTCGAGGATGTCCCGCCATGACCCAGCCGTCTCCACGCATCGCCGGCTACGATGTCGCTCGAGCCCTCGCGATTCTGGGGATGATCGTCGTGAATTTCGACGTCAGCATCACGGGCGGGAACACGATCGGCGAGACGACCACGCTCGAGCGATTCGCTCAGAGCTTCCAAGGGCGCGCATCGGCCCTGTTCGTGGTACTCGCCGGAGTCGGGCTGTCGCTCATGACGCGGCGAGCCCGCGAACAAGGAGGCGACGCGCTCCGCGTGGCGAGGCGTCGCATCATCAAACGGGCGCTCTTCTTCTTCGTCGTCGGCGTCGCGTTTCTTCCGCTCTGGTCCGGGGACATCCTTCACTACTACGGCGTGTTCTTCTTGGTCGGAGCCGTACTCTTCGCCGCAAGAGATGCCACCCTGTGGGCGGTGGCCGCAGTGGCACCGATCGTGTTCGTGGTGATGTTGACCACCTTGGATTACAACGCCGGCTGGGTGTGGAGTGAACTACGCTACGAAGGTTTGTGGACCGCAGAGGGCTTCGTCCGCAACACGTTCTTCAACGGATTTCACCCCGTCGTGCCTTGGATCGCGTTCTTCGCTGTAGGGATTTGGCTGGGACGCCGCACGATGAATTCAACGTTCATTCGGTACCTTGCGTTCATCGGCATCGCGGGAATGATGCTGGTCGACCTTTGGCAAGAGTACGGCATTGCTCAACTCTTGACCCACTACCAGGAGGGCAGCGAGTCCGACTTGGCCGTGGCGATCGGGACGACGTCGATGCCGCCGGTGCCGATGTACATTCTCAAGGGTTCGTTCGGGGCTGTCGGCGTTATCGGTATCTCCATGATCTTGATCGAACGGCTCGGGGAAAAAGCCTTGGCCCCTCTGATCGCGACTGGACAGCTCGCGTTCACGCACTACATCGGCCACGTAGTGATCGGGCTCGGTGCGCTCGAAGCGCTGGGCAAGCTCGAGAACGGGACCATCGAGATAGCTCTCACCGGAGCGCTGGCGTACTCGGCCGCCGCCGTCGTCTTCTCGACCGTGTGGCGTCGCCACTACGATCGAGGACCGTTGGAGTGGGTCCTGCGCAAGATCGCGCCCTGACGGCTTCCTCTCTCAGACGAATCCGGCTCCCGTAATCAATTCATCGAACGTCACTTATCCGAATTCCTGCAAGTCCGTGAGACGCGCATGACCAACGCTCTCCATCATCGGTCGTACCTTCGAACAACGACTCAACGACCCACTCATGAACGACGAACGCAGAGCCCTCCTCCTATGCCTTTGATCCTCCAGATTTCCGAACCCGGCCACGAGCCCCGTTCGATCGAAGTACCCAACGCACCGTTTACCATCGGACGCGACGACAACGCCGACTTGACTGTCAGCGACTCCAAAGTCTCGCGACTTCACCTTCGCGTCGAACCCGCCACCAATCACGTCGAGTGCATCGACCTCGATTCCGCCAACGGCTTTCGCCTGCACGGCAGCAAGACGCGACGCGCGACGATCAAGCCGGGTAACGCCATTCGAATCGGTGACACGCAGCTGGAACTCATCGACCCTTCGGCGCCGCCTCCTTTGCCGCCGGCAGACTCTGAGACGCCGGAGCGCGCCGCGGCGCGCAAGCGGAGCCGCGCCGTCACTCCGGAAGCGGTTCTCGATGGCAGCGGACGACGCCGAGCGCTCAATCGAGTCGTGGTTCCGATCCTGGTCATCGCGGTCATCGGCTGTGCCGCGTTCTGGGTGGTCGATTCCAGTCGCCGCGCCGCCGAGGACGACCCGCTCCCTTCCGTCACCGAAGCGCGTGAGCTGCTAGCGAAGTACGAGCAGAAACTCTATGCGAGCGATAGCGTAAACGAGGCGTTGTGGTCCGAGGGGCGCAACCTTATTGCGCTAACGCGCGACGTCGCGTTCCCCGCCACGAACAACCCGGTACCCGAAGTCTCGATGCAGCTGAAGAAGCGGCGCGAGCTGTACTTCAATAGTCGAGCGAGTGCATTCGTCTCTGCTAACGCGGAGGCGTTCGACGCGCACCAGTACGGTGTCGTTCTGGCCGAGCTCGCGGAGTTTCGCCGGGCGACCGGACTTCTCAACGACGACGAAAGAGATTGGTACCGCGCCTTTAGCGACAACACCGAGTCACAGCTGGCGCAACGATTGGATACGTATCGACGGCGACTCGCGCTCTACGAAGAAACCAACGATTCCGACGAGCTGCGATCCTTCCTGACCGCGGCGCAGCGTGAATTTGCCGGGACCGACCATCTTGCGCACATCGACGCCCGGCTAGCGAAGCTGAACGACGACAACACGGACGTGGTCACCATTGTCGATCAGCCGCCAGAAGCGGCGCCGGAATCGGTGACATCGGAGGCTCCCCGGGACATTCTCGCACTCCTTCAACGCGACCTATCGGCAGGCACGTTCGCCGGGAAGCGCTATACGTTCGATGGCTTTCGCGCCGCCGTCCTGAATCACGACGCCGACGGCGTCACGATCGAGTCGAAGGGCGAGCGTCGGCGAATCGCTGTGCCAGAGCTGCCGCGGATTACCCAGCTACAGTTCGCGCTGAGCCTACGCGATGAACAGTTGCTGACCGCGGCCCGCGCCGGATACGCCTGGAATCTAGAGCCGGCCGCCGACGCGTTGTTGGAGCGTTACTTCCGAGGCGACCGCGCCGCCCGGAAAGGGCGTGTCGACCAGTTACTCGCCGACGTTCGTGGGCACGACATGGTGCCGACCGGTGGGTTCGTCTACTCGAAAGAGTTCGGCTGGGAGGAGCAGGCGACGCTTCGCCACCGGGAGATGTTAGCGGAGCTCGCCAAAGAGACCGACTTCCTGGTCACTCGCACGCGTCACGACACGTTCGTTCAGAAGTTCGACGCGGCCATGACGATGGCGAACGATTCGACGCTGCCCGCAGACAGTCGGCTCGCAGCCCGCGAAGTCATCGTCAACGCGCTCGTCTCGTGTCGGAACGAAATCCTGGGACAGCTCGACAACTCTCTCGAAGCTCCGTTCGGTCGTATGCGGAAGGCAAAGATCGAGCTCGATGTTCGGCGGAAGACGGCCATCGCTGTCATTATGGACCCCAAGATCTACCTCCCCGAAAACCACCCCGACTGGCGCAAAGGCGATCATCGCAACGGCCAGAAGGAAGTCGATGCGGAAGTGGACAAGGTGCGCGAGCTTTGGGCCGCAGAGAGCTACGACTTCACCATCCCCAAGAAAATCACTCGCTCCATGGCACGGTTGAACTTCATCGAAGGGCCGGCGGCGACGCGACTCGAGCACACGTTTTCCGAAGAGACCACGCCGATGGTCGCCGAGCTGCGCAACAACCCTGGCCCGTTGGTCTCCTTGAAGACGTACGCGACGACGGCGGACGAAGCGAAGCTGCGAACGTTCAACGACAAGGTTCGCGCGTACAACGCCGCGTTTCAGCACGAGGACGTTCCGGACGCCGACCGACGTCACGTGATCTACATGAGCGACTATCGAGAAATGATGGGGTGCCAACGCTGCTTCATCGATGTCCGCCTGTGCCGAGCGACACGGAAGCACTCCGAGGTCTGCGACAAGGCTGGCACCATTTGGCACAACGGCCCCGACGGCACGCCGGGGTCGCGGGCTGCAGCCGAAGGGTTCGAGGCGGGCGTCGGCGAAAACGTCGCGCTCGGCTACGCCAACCCCAAAGGAATCTGGGACCAAGGGTGGTATCGAGCGAGCGACCACCACCGTAACGCTATCGGCCCCGGCTGGAACTGCTTGGGATACGGCTACCACGGTCGCGTCGGCACACAGAACTTCGCGAACATTCCTCCGCCGTGGGCACAGCGGAGCTGAGGAACACACAGCGAAGCTGAAATGCACAGCGCCCCCGAAGTTCAGCCGAACTTCGGGGGCACTACTGCAATCCAACGCTCTCACACGATTCGATCGACTCTGGAAAGGACCCTATTTCCAGATACGGCTGAGCGCCTTGGCAAGCTCCTTGACGCGATCCTCGGGGAACGCGTGACCGAGCCCCTCGTACGCCTCGAGTCGAACCGAAATCCCGGCCGCCTTGTACTGTTCGGCCGCCAGTCGGTTGCTACCGATCACGCGATCCTCCGTTCCCGCAAGCATCACGTACTTCGGTTTCGCGGAAGTTCCCGACGGGCGCGCCATAGCCGGGTCGTACTGACCGGCCACCGGAATCACGCCGACGAACTTCTCGCAGTGCTTCATGCCCAAGTTGAACGTCATGAACGCGCCTTGGGAAAAGCCGGTGAGCACGACTTGATCACGATCAGCCTTCAACGACCCGAGCAATGCGTACGCGCGTTGGAAGATGGCGTCGGCTTCGCTCGTGTCGCCCCACTGATAGCCGTTACCCTGACGGTAGACCGCTTGCGGGGCGACAATGATCGCGCCGAACTCGTCGGCAACCTCACGCCACTGACGCGCGATCCAATCCGCAGTTCCCCCGAACGGGTGCAACGCGATAATGACTCTAGCCTTCTCCATGGAGTCATAGCCGCGCGGAAGCACAACCTTGATGGGACTCTTCTTCATGGCCGCGGCGAACTCGCTCTTCTGGCGAGCGAGGTTTTCGCGGAGCGTCGCAAGGCCTTGCCGATACGCATCGGTATCTCGCAGGGACGCGAGGTCAGGATCTTCCGCGAACAGCTTTGCGTCGGGGAACCCGAGCTCGACGCTTCGCCGCAACGCGACGAGCGCTCCGTCCTTGTCGCCGGACAGCGCTAGAACACACGCCAAGTTGTAGGGATGAACCGGCGACTTGGGCTCACTGGCGATCAATCGCCCGCTGATTTCTTTGGCGACGTCCCACTTCTTCGCATCGTACGCCTCTCGCCACTCGACATTGAGACGACGAACATCCGACTGCGCGATGACGGGCGACGTCAGCGCGACGAGAATCAACGAAACGACGGCGACGGACCAACGAGTGACGGTCATTGAGTTCCTCATTTCAGAGCGAGATGGGTTCGGATCGCGGAGAGATCGATCCTCCATTGGAGCCGGGATTCGCCCGCTTCTCAAGCGCCGTCACGGACCATCGCCGCAACTCGTTCGCGAACCGGTCACCTGGTGAATTCCCCGCGAATCTCATTGCACGCGGGGGCAGGGAGGGGTATCGATGGGCGTTGGAACGACGTCACTAAGAACCGCGCTTCTCCCTCGAGAGGTCCCTGCGGATGCCCCCGACAACACACGATTCAAAGCCGAAAGGGCCGACCAGCCCGTGGCGCCGCCGCTGCATTACCGCCGCCATCGTCTTGGCAAGCGTTCTCGGAATACTCGTCATCGTTTCGTACGTGGTCTTGCGGCCGGTGATGACCGACGCCGAGATCCAGCTGGTCCGGGACGAACTCAAAGCGAGAGCTGCGGGGAAACCGACCGATGCGCCCGACGCTACCCAGGCCGTCAACGCTCTCAAACTTGCAATCGCGAACTTTCAAACTCAGTTCGATGCACGGACGCCATCGTTGAGCCTCGAGGACTTCGCATTCGCTGTCGCCGGAAACACCGCGCCCCCGCTGGAAGCTGAGTGGAAGCTGTTCGGGGAGTTGTTTTCGCCCGTGCTCGCCGCCGTCGATGCGATTCCCGAACAAGCGACGTATCGAGTCCAAATGAGTGGCCCGTACGCGCCCGCGCCGTTCATGCCCGAGATAAGGCAACTGTTCGACATCTTTGAACTTCGCGTCCATCAGCTCGAACTCGAGTCAAAGCCAGCTGAAGCGTTCGCTCTAGCAATTCGCCTAGCGCCAATCGTGGTCGTCCGTGATTCAGGGTACCTCATCACCTGCCTCGCGACGCAGCGATTCTGTAGCAAGATCTCGGACGTGCTCTGCCGACACGCCGGTGATTCCTCCGTATCGGTCGACGCGCTTCGCGCCTCGATTCGAGCCGCGGAGAGTTTGCACCTAACGCTGGAATCGTTCGATCGAATCTCTTGCACGGAGTCACTAAGCGCGTTGACGATGCTGGACGACGCCATGGAAGATCCAGCGAATCAGATCTATCTGCAGTTAGGCTTTCTCACCCAGTTCGGCTGGTATCTCAACAATCAACGTGCCCTTCATGTGCAGCGGCTAAAAGAGCGAATCGATGTTCCGCTAGACAGCTGGGCGCAGTACACGCGAGACTTCGCGTCGGCCTCGGCGCCGAAGACGACGGAGTCCATCGACTACCTTGCCAACATGTTGTGGTTCGACCTGAGCGGGTTCGTTTCTTCGCTCGCGCGTTCCGGTATGAGACTAGAACTCGGGAAGATCGCCCTCGCGGCGCAACTGCACCACCGCCTGCACGGTACCGAGGCGAGCCTCGCCGACGTCGAGGCGCTCGCTGGTCCGTTGCACGCGGCCGGGTTTGGCTTGAAGCCGGTCATCACCTTCGTCGACGGACGGGCCTCGGTAGAGGACACGGTCGAAACCATCCAGATCACTATCGGCGTCGAGAATGAAAAGTAGATCGCAGCCATGACCTATGAGTCCATCGAGCTTCCTGATGACGCGGAAGCAGCCGCATCGTTCATTCGCGAACAGTCTGCAACTCAACCTGTGGTGATCTTCAAGAAGAGTCCCATATGACCGACAAGCCACTCCGCGGAGCGTGAGTACCGAGACTGGTTGGCGGGGCTTCCGAGCGATTCTGGTATCGCGACGGCAGAGATAGACGTGATCGCCGAACGATCACTAGCGCGCGGCTTGACCGCAGCGCTCGACATTCAGCACGAGTCTCCACAGTTGTTGTGGTTCGTGGGCGGCAACGTAACGTGGCACGGCAGCCACGGCGACATCACGCAATCGCGACTCAACACCCTCGCGGGCTGACTGCGGTCTCTATAAGAACAGGGCCCACTCGAACAACGAGTGGACCCCCCTCCTGTACCGAAGCGATTTGGATCACCGACCTCCGGCGAACCGAGCGATTGAGAGTTCGCATGTGGGAAGGGGGATCGCAACCGACGTGCCAGCTAGGAACGTCGCTGAATCGACAAGGACCACCGAGGACATGTCCGACGACCGCACATAGCAGTCGCTAGCGACCTGGCGCGAGAGTGCTCCGACAAGATTGCTGGGCGGGCGTTGTCGATGGGATCGACAAGTCGTCTTGTAGTTGGGAACCTTGGTCAGCGCGCTTTCGTCGCTTGGCCTTTTGTCGCGAAGCCGCCAAGATCCGCAAAGGCCGCAAAGAAACGAGACCCTCGTTCCCGCTCTCTGGTTCGGTTCCAATCACGCATCTGATGCAACGCGCCGCCCGGCGTCGACTAGAGCCCGTACTGCTTGATCTTCTGGTAGAGCGTGTTACGAGAGATCGCCAGAACCTCGGCGGCGCGGCGCTTGTTTCCGTCCACCGCGGCGAGGGTGCGAATGATGAGCTTCGCTTCGGTTTCGCGCAGGGTCGACAGTGACGACTCGATTGGTTGGCGTCGTCCCTCGCGGGCGATCTCTGACGGGAGATCATCGAGCTTGATTTGCTTTCCGACGGCGCGGAAGCACGCCTGCTCGATAACGTTCTGCAACTCTCGGACGTTGCCGGGCCACGTGTACGCGCGCAGCGCGCAGCGCACTTCTTCGGACAGCGACAGTCCGTCGGGTAACACCGATTCGGCAATCGCGATGACGTCGTCGTCGCGGCGAGAGAGCCGGGGGATTTCGATGGTCAAGACGCCGATGCGATAGTAGAGGTCGTCCCTGAACTGCCCGGCCTTGCGCATCTTCTTCAGTTGCTGGTGCGTGGCTGAGATCAAGCGCACGTCGACCGAGACCGGTTGCTCGGCACCGACCGGCCACACCTTCTTCTCTTGCAAGACACGCAGTAGCTTCGCCTGAATCTCGGGCGGCATTTCGCCGATCTCGTCGAGGAACAGTGAACCGCCGTCCGCGAGTTCGAACCGCCCCTTGCGGTCGTGCGATGCGTCGGTGAACGCACCCTTCACGTGGCCGAACAGCTCGCTCTCGATGAGTGTCGGGCTAGACAAAGCGCAATTGAAGGGAACGAACGGTCCGTCCTTGCGGCTCGAACCATCGTGCACCATGCGGGCGATGTGCTCTTTGCCGGTCCCGGTCTCTCCGAGGATGAGAACCGGACTCTCGCCAACCGAAAACCGTCGCACCAGGCTGAGAACTTCGAGCATGGGTGACGAGTTGGCGACGAACGCGTCTCGCCGCTCCAGCGCCAAGCGCAACTCGCTGTTCTCACGTTCAAGCTGCTTACGCAGTGAGATGTCGTCGAGCGCCAATCCGGCGAGGTGCGCCACGCCCTGCAGGTACTTGAGATCCTCTGACGCCAAACAGTCACGCGCGCCGCGACGGTCGGCATAGATCAGTCCCAGGAACTGGCCGTTGAGGAGGAGAGGCGCGCAGATGAACGAAGAGATTCCGAGCGAACGCACCGAATCGGTCGGATTGGAGAGCTGCACGGTAGGCGCTTCGATCAGTACCGCCTTTCGGTACCGCTGTACTTCTTCGAGGATCGTCTCGCTCATCCGTATCGGCGTCGCCGGTTCATCCTGACCGTCGCCAGTGCGCGCCCACACCACTTCGAACGTGCCCTGCTCGGGATCGCCGAGCCCGACGAAGTACCGGTCGAAGTCGACGCAGTCCCGCAGAGCAAGGTCGACATGATCGATCACGTCCTGCTGCGACAACGCTCCGACCAAGTGCTGCGCGAGACGATAGATCCCCTCGAGCCGCGCCTGCCCGGCCGCCATCGGATTCTCTGGGCTGACGAACGCACTGGTGTCGCCAGCGTCGAGCTCGACCCGGCGCGACTCGATCGCCGCCGAACCGATCAGCTCGAGCGTCGAGGTGGGGCCTTTGATATCGCGCTCGCGCACAATGATCTTGCACTCACCGACCGTCAACACGTCGCCAACGTCAATGCGCCCCTTCTCGACCTTCGAACCATTCAACGACGTCCGGTTCTTACTGCCGAGATCGTGGACCCAAAGGTCACCCGAATCGGTGCGCACGATCGTCACGTGACGTCGCGAGAGGTGCGGGTCGTCGAGAACGAGATCACTCTCGATCCCGCGACCCAACGTCACCTCGCTCGGCTCCGCGAGGGAAACCGGGTCTAGCGGCTCCCCCCGCACGATCACGTCCAGAATGTAAGTTCGTTGAACCATGGTGGACCTCCATTCAAGACGTGACCTAGCCGACTCTAGAATTCAAACTACAGCGCGCACGGGTGCTCGGTGCCGACCCAAGCGGGGTGCACCGGAACGCAAATCGAAGGCAGCGTGGTGCTGTATTCGTTCGCAAAGATCTCATTGAAGTCATTCGAATCGAGTTGCCCGTTGCCCGGGTAACTCAGCGACGTTCCCGCCACGTCGAACGCCGAGTGGTTCGGGAGCAACGGGTAGACTCCGACGGGGTCAGCCTTGAGCGCATCCCAGACCGCCCAGTCCTCTGGCGTTCCGGCCGTACCGTCGTTGTCGAAGTCGTACGGCATGCCCACGACTGAGTAGGTGTCGTCGGTGCAGGGGTCCGCGCGGTGCGGACTGCGCCCCATGTAGACCGTATTGCCCTTGGAAACAAACGTCGTGGCGAGTGGGCGGTCGGCGTGAAGAATTCCTTTGACGGCGCCTGAGTGGGCGGAATCAAGCTTCAGGCTGCCGGAGACACGGTGGTCACTGTTGAGCTGCAACAGGTGAGTCACCGAACTGGTGCCCACGGTCACCTCGTAGAACCCGTTCGCTCGGCAAGCAACTCCCTCAACCTGCGCTTCCCGCAAAGTTTCGACTGCGGTCGCGACCAAGATCGAGCCAGCCCCTAGCGTGTCCAAAGGCGCGCTCAGACTGATCGAGTGCAGCCTTTGGTTTACGACGAACAAGATTTGCTCTGATTGCGGCTCGTACGTCAGCGCTCCGAGCGTGAACGGACCGTCACCCGGAATGTCGATCTCTATGCCCGGGGGAGCGGCCCAAGGGTTCTCGGCGTCGACTAGGTACAGGTTGGCGTCAACACCACTCCCAGTGCCAATGAACAGCAATCGTTGCTGGATCTCGGCGTCGCCGTCGGGCGACGTGGCCGTCACGGGGTACGAAGTAACTCCAGTGTAGTTTTGGAGGGTATAGATCGGTGTCACGGTCCGTGGTGCCGGCTTGTGGTTGAGCAAGTCCACCAAGTACCACTGAAACAGTTCCGTTCCTGCCGGCGGGACAACGGCAAGCTGCATCGTAGCGTCGTGGAACGCGAGGTCGCCGGGAGTCATGTTCGTGAATTCGATTTTCTTGAGCGGGTCGATGTCGTTCCTGATCCCCATGAAGAACGAACCTCGCAAGGGCTTCGAGAATTTGCCCAACGAATCTTCGCTCACCACCTCGACCTCGATATACGCCGACCCGGTGAGCTCACCCAGGTCGATGCTATACACGTCTAACCCACTGTACACCTGCTCGAAGTCTGCCGATCGGAGCATCATCGTCGTGGTGGTCGCACCCAGACCAGGCTCGTAGCTAATCTCAACCACACTGTCGCAGCGCTTCTTGATCGACAGGTTCGTCGGCGACGGCACCGTACTCGGCTGCCAGACGATCTCCCGAATAGGCAAGCTCTTGTTGCCGGTGAACGTGTCACGCGTGCGGAGCTGCAGGTCTCGCATGCGGGGCTTGTCGAGCGCAGTGACCGTGAGAGACGCTTGCGTAAGCGGAGCAGTGAGAACGATGGTGGCACCGTCGGAAACGATCCACTCGGCATTGGCCGGGGTAACTCCAGCCTGCGTGGTAATCGCAATGTCTATGTCGCCGTTGTTCTCGGTGAATGTGGCGTCCGCCGCCCAATTCGTCATGCCGGGCTTTTCGATCCAGTCGTAGTGCGCTCGCGGATTTCCCAAGCCGTCGATGTAGTGCACCGCCAACAAGCCTTCGTCGCCGGGTTGGAGTCCTGGATTGAAGGTGTTTGAGTCCAGTGAGTGCAGTGAGTAGTTCCAGAGGATGACCGGCTGGAACTGTCCCGGGATAGCCAAGAGCAGCTCACCAGTTTCATCGTCGTACTCGAATCCCGGCTCGCCGGTGACCCATTCCGAGTCTACGAGAAACTCCTTCGGATCGATGGAGACGATTCCGCCGATCTCGGTGTCGCCGGTACCGCCGCCGGAGAACAACCCATTCGCGGCGGCCGTTCGCCACTCCGTGTAACCAGTGTCTCCTTGTTTGAAGTGCAGGACATCCGCAGCGGTGCGGGAGGTCGAAAGGGATGTACTTCCGCCGGCAAGCGAGAACAAACAGTTCGGAACCTGCGCCGTGGTATCAGTCGGGTCGACACACATTGAAAGACCGTTGATGACGTCGCCCGCCTGGAGGCCAAGTTGGATCTGGTCCGCCCACACCGACAGTGCTCCCGACCCGCTCAGCATGAGAATTTGATTTGGGTGGTAGTTTTGACCGCCGAGGCTAATGGTGCGATCGATGGTAAAGTAGATCGCCGCCTTCGCGGACGTCAGGTGGTAATCGAGGCCAATGATGTTCGGTCGTTGCGTCCAAATGGGCGTCCCGGTCCAACCTCCCGGCAGGGAGAAGCTGGCTGTTGCCATATACTGATCCGCCAGCGGCGCCAAGACCGCAGTATTCTCTTCGACCGTCTTGATGTTCAACGTAGTCGCTGTATCGATCGTGTTGGGCACTATGTATAGATCCGCATGTGCCTCGAACCGGTGTTCCTTGCTCACTGACGATCCTGGCACACCGCCGGAATTCGGTGCGTTCGATCGATCCCCAATCGAGAACCCGAGGAGCCCGTGAGGATTGACGTAGTCAATCCCGTCGAGCCCGTGGCTCAAGCTGATGGCCCGCACCGTCGACGGTACCGCTCCACTAAGAGCGGACTTCACCCGGTTGCTATAGGGAACCATCGCTCCGCTTCGAGTGTCGAGCGTATGGATTACATTTGCCGGGTACGACGGATGATCGACCAAGACGGAATACTGATACTGCTGCTGCGCCAAGACTGGTGCTGCCGTGAACAGCAAGACAAACGCGATTACGCTTCGGTACATGCGAGCCCTCCTCAAGGTTCATCTCAAAATCGCTTGAGGTTCAAGAGTAACGCGTGTCCGGTCTTCGAATAGTGCAAACGGCGCTGTCCTAATCCAGGACACGAGGTCGCAAAGCAGGCGCGCAAGGCTCTACAATAGTGCTACTTAAGAAAACCTCTCGTGTCGCTCTCTATCATCAGGGATCCTCAATTCTGGATTGGCATGCCCAACGTCGTGGACGAGCAACCGATTGCGTCACGTTTGGAGACGGAGAACGCTCATTTCGCGAAATGAACCGAAGAACAGGATCCCGCGCGACGAGGACTCCGCAGACGGATCCCCCTCGCCAGACGGCGTTTCCCCCGATGAGACGCCATCTGAAGAACCGCTTGCCGACAAGGCTCCTCAGACCTTGACGCTGATTCGGTGGAGCTCGGCTGGCGATGACTCAGTCGCAACCACCAGCGATGCACCCGCCGTGAGTTACGGGTCGTACGAGCAGCGCTACCAGGTCGAAGAGTTCATCGGCGAAGGCGGAATGGGCCGGGTGTTCCTCGGCCGCGACTCCGTACTGCAGCGCCACGTTGCGATCAAGTACTCCCGGGAGGACGCGCAAACCGACGCGACGCAGGGGCAGTTCTGGTACGAAGCGGTCAACTCGGGCCGGCTAGACCACCCGTGCATTCCTCCGGTTCACGACGTTGGCGTGGACAGTCGCGGGCGCGCGTTCTACGTCATGCGACTCATCCGCGGAACGTCACTTCGCGACGTGCTCGCTCGCCCCGACGATCCCGACGCGCTCGGCCTGACTCGCCTCCTGAACGTGTTCGTTCAAGTTTGCGGCGCGGTTCAATTCGCGCACGAAGCGGAGATCCTCCACCTCGATATCAAGCCAGATAACATCATGGTCGGAACGTACGGCGAAGTTTACTTAGTCGACTGGGGACTATCGAAGCCTCTCGAGCAGTCGACGCCGGGAACCACGGTACAGGGGACGCCGTCTTATATGGCGCCGGAACAAGCCGAAGCGTCGTCCACGCTGACGCCGGCAACAGACGTCTTTGCGCTCGGCATCATCCTCTACGAGTTGACAACAGGCATCCGACCGTTCCGGTCGGACAGCGTGGAGGGCCTCCTCAAGAAAATCCGGAAAGCTCCGTTCGACCGGGGAGCGGCGTGGGAAGGCAGCCCAGCCGCGCTTCGAGAACTGATTACGGAGTGCCTCCAAAAACGCCCCGAACAGCGGCCGGCGAGTGCAGCCGCGGTCGCGGCTCAAGTTCAGGAGTTTCTCGATGGGAGACAAGAGAAGGCACGCCAACTGAAAGACGCCGAGCTGTCGCTCGACAAGTCTCACGATCAGCTCGCCGACCACGCTCGACTACTCGAAGAAGAGAAGCAACTCGAGAAGACTCTCGCCGCAATCGATGTCGACGAAGAGGCCGGGTCCGCAGAGAAGCGCGAGTTGTGGGAGTGCCAAGATGCGCTACACGCTTGCCGCCGAGACGCAGCCGTCGCCATGGAAAAAGCCCTGCGCTTCCTCCTGCAAGCCCAAAAAGATGCACCGCACGACTTGCGAGTTCGAAGGGCGCTGGCGGACGTGTACTGGAGTCGCTTTCAACACGCAGAAGCAAACAATGACGCGTTCCAGTTGCTATACCTCGAAACACAACTTCGCCAACTCAACCTCGTGGAAATCGACAACCTGTTGCTCGGCGTGGGAACACTCACTCTGCGGTGCACTCCGGAACCCGAAAACGTGATATTGCAGCGCCTAGAAGAAGAAGATCGCGTTCTGAAGCCCGGCGAACGCATCGATTTACCCGGGAACAACATCGACAACTATTCGCTACCCATGGGACGTTATCAGGTCACACTGTCGCATCCGAACTTTCGCACCATCGTCGCACCCATCGCCATCGGGCGCTGCCAGAACGTCGAGCAGAACTGGCGGTTTCGATCCGAGGATGAGATTGACGAGCAGTTCGTTCAGATCCCGCCGGGCCCCTTCATCATGGGCGGCGACGACAGAACGTTCGCATCAGCTCCTCGGTCGATTCCGCAGGTGGATGAGTTCGCAATTGCCCGCTTCCCGGTGACGTGGATCGAATACCGCGAGTTCTTGCAGTCGATCGCAGATCGATCCCGCGAGGCGGCGAAATCGCGGCTGCCGCAGGTCTCCACTAAAGACCCGGATTCGTGGAACGTCAACGCGGACGGTAGAGTCGACTGGAAGAATTCCGGCAACCCCAAGGAACAGCAGTGGCCGATCTTCATGGTTACCCATCAAGACGCCATCGACTACTGCGCGTGGAAGTCTGCACGCGACGGTCGATCGTATCGACTGCCCACCGACGAAGAGTGGGAAAAGGCGGCTCGCGGAGTCGACGGTAGAACGTTTCCGTGGGGCGACCAGTTCGATGCGTCGTTCTGTAAGAACTCCAAATCGACCCCCAACAAGGCTCAACCCGAAGCCGTCGGCCAGTACCCCGCCGACTGCTCACCATACGGCGTGCGCGACATGGCCGGCGGCATTCGCGAATGGTGTGACGCCTGGTTCAACGAAAAGGACAATCAGAAACTCGTGCGCGGAGGATCCTGGAACTTCTCATCCATTGGGTCACACTGCGCCTATCGCGTCGGCTGTGTACCGTACGAAGCCTACGTCTTCATCGGCTTCCGGCTGGTGCACGACTTCGAGTAGTCCCAACACGTTCGCCAAAAGAAGAAGGACGCTGCGGGCGAGTCGCCCGCAGCGTCCTTCTGTTCATCTCAACGATACGCATGACCCACTCACACTACGGACAAGCAGCGAAGTCCGCGCAGTCGAGCGCGTCCGCGGTCGGGTCGTCGCCACACGTAGACGGGGCCGGCGGCGGCGGGCCGCCGAAGAACTGACCGTCGGCGTTGTGGATGGCGTCGGCGACGTCGATCTGTCCATCGTCGTTGACGTCACAGGCGTCGTCACACGGCAACGCGGCTCCACCGGTGAAGAGGTATTCCAAGCTCTCGACAATGTCGGAGAGATCGAGCACGCCGTCGGCGTTGCAATCACCGCGGATGAAGGTTGCGGGAACGAAGACTGCTGTCTCGATCTCGCCATCCTCCCAGTCTGCCGCGACCGCCGACCCGCCGGCTAGACTGAGAATCGTATCCACCGGGAACGCTCCGCCGGGTGTCGTATTGCAGTACTCGATGGTCGCAGTACCGGCCGGCCCTACTTCTTCATAGACGAGGTCCAATAGCTCGTAGCCGGCACCCGGTGACAGCGTGACCCCTCCCAGGAGCGAGATCACGACGGCGTGGTTGAAACCGGGCGTCTCGGTTCCCGTCGTCGTCCCGTTCGGGATCACGTTGATCTGCTCGAAGTCCGGTGCCCCGCCGCTGGCGCTGCTGGTCATCGTGGTGCTACCGCTCGTCGCGCTGAGCGGGTTGACCAAAGACTCATCGTGGCAGATACCAATCGACCAGCCAGCGATGTCGCCGCCGCCGGATGAGTCGAGCAGGCACGTCGCGGTCAGGCCAACCTCGTCGGAGAACGACAGGACGTACGGTGCTCCGGCCGCCGATGCGGTAAGGCTTCCATCGATCTGAGTCGCGCCAATGCTGGTCCCGCCGGCGACCGTCATGGACGTCTCCACGGGAAACGCGCCGCCCGGCGTCGTGCCACACAGCTGCACTACCGAGGTGCCTACTTGATCCAAGGTATACGTCACTTCGAAGATCTCGAAGTCGGTCCCCGGCGCAAGGGTGAACGAGCCTAAGAAGCTGATGACGACGGCTTGGTTCGCGCCGGCGGTTTCTCCGGGGCCGATGCCCGGAGAGCCGTTAGGTATGACGTTGATCTGATTGAAGTCTGGGGGGTTGCCGCCAGAAATCGTCAGCGTGGTCGAACCGTGGGCGGCGCTGCTGACGTCGACCATGGATTCGTCGTGACACACGCCGAGTGACCATCCGGCCATGTTGTCTGTTGAGTTGTTGTCATACTCGACAAGAATAGTCGCGCTAGAACCGACGGTGCCGGAGGCGTCGGTTACGGTGAGAACGTGGTCTTGTGCGGCGGCCCAGGAGGAGCCGAGCAGTACACAGGTCGCAATCAAAACGAGACGATGCATCTCGTTCCTCCCATCTCCATAGCGGAAAGACTGAACCACTCGATGTGGGGTCGAGTCAGAATCCGCAGCTTCGCCCCCCCCGCAAACCATCGACGAGCAACCTTCACCCAATCACGCAATGACTCTGCGGATCGTCGGTTCAGCAAACCGATCGATTGAGGCGACGGCCACTCTTTAGGGGTCAAACGTAAGCGTGCTTGAACAGGGGCAACTGCGGCGACAACATTGTGTCGGGCGAAACCGCGATCGTACGACTCGGGAGTAGGTTCTGCCACCGCTAGAATCCGAAGTCGTGGTTGAGTAGCGAGTTGAGTATTTCGCGCAGGTCGCGAAGATTCAGCGAAGGATTTGGCAGCCGGCGGGCACCAACGATTCGGACGGAGGAGTGAGCGAAAGTGCACGGAGTGAATCCTGACGCTTACGAGATGAGCCGCGCCGACGAGGCCCGGCTCTCGAAGGAACTACGCCGCGGTGACCCCGCGGCGCTGGAGCGGTTTCAGTCCATGCTGACGACGCCGGTTTACCGGTTCGTCTTCTATCGACTGTCCGGCCGCACCGATGACGTCGAGGAGATTGTGCAGGAGACGTTCCTGGCCGCTCTCGAGGGGCTGCCTCGATTTCGACACGAATGCTCTCTGTACACCTGGCTCTGCGGGATCGCCAAGAATCGAATCGCCCGCCACCGGCGCGCCGCGTATCGCAGTCGGCTGGCGACCGCGATCGAATCCGTCGATTCGGAACTCGACGCGATACTCGCCGATCTCGACCGTCCGCTACCCGACGAAGCGTTGGAGCGAGAAGAGACTCAGGACTTAGTCGGCGCGACGATGGCAGCGCTCCCCCTCCAATACCAAGAGGTGCTGGTCGAAAAGTACGTTTCGGCGAATAGTGTCGACGAAATTGCCAGACAGCGCGGCACCAGTTCGAAGGCGATCGAGTCGACCCTCACGCGAGCTCGCGGCGCCTTTCGCCGCGCGTGGGAACTGCTCGCGCGGAAGATCGCCGGAGACCGCCCATGACTCAGAACGACAAGAACGGTGTTTCGGCAGATGGTGAGTTCGAACGGAACTTGAACCGACTGCTGGCCCATGCACACCGGCCGGTCTCCCCGTCTCGAGCGTTCGAACTTCGCTTGGCGACGACGCTGCGTGAAAGCCAAACACTACGAGCGCGGTCTCGACGAGCCTACTTCTCGGTCTGCGCCGCGGCCGCCGTCTTGTTGATCGCCGTCACGCTGACCCTGACGATGGGGCCGAGTTTCACTCGCTCCGCCGGGAACGCGGAAGTCGCGTTGGCTAGTGGCAAGTACTACTTCTACTCGGCCGCCGAACAGAGTTGGAAGCGTGTGGCGGCGATCTCTTTGGAGACGAAGAGCCTCGTCGAACACGACGTCGTGGCGCTCGGCCGAGCCGACACAGCACGAGTTTCCATGACCACGGATGCAGAAGTAGACGCAGAAATCGAGCTCGGTTCAGAGTCCGTCTTCGAGTATCGCAGCGACCTCCCCCCCCGTCTCGAACGCGGCACCGCACGTGTCGCCGGCCAACGTTCGCATGAACTCATGGCCGCGTTTCTCAAGGTTCGGACCAAGAATGCAACCTACGACATCGACATTCAGCAGGCACCGCCTGCCCTCTCCGTCGACAAGGAATTCAGCATGAACAACAAGATCGTGGTCGGTGGCGCAACCGTCGCCGCCATCGTGATCGTGAGCATCGCGGTGCTCAAGAACTCGGCCGACCCTGTAGACGTCGAGACGCCCAACGGCGAAGTCGTGCGCGTCGAGTCCGGAGAAACGGGAGCGTTCAGCTCCAGTGGCGGGACGCGAGTCGTCTCGTCCGGGAAAGCCGGTGGCCAGAATACGGCGTCGCCGAGCGGCGCCTCCGGTGTCGATACCGATCCGGCCGCTGTGCGGGAGTCGATCACGGGACGCGTCGTCGACGTGACCGGCGAGGGAGTGGCTGAGGCGATGCTTCGCCTAGAGCGAGCGGACACCACGGAAGGTCAGTCCATCCTCGGACGGGCGACCAGCGACGAAGACGGCAACTTCACCATCGAGGTTCCGCAGGGCAGCACCGGTGCGATCGTTGTCAGCAAGGATCGCTACAGCGAAGCCACCTCGGTGTGGCCGCCAGAGGGAATAGCGCCCCCGGAAGGAACCGAACCGGCTGTGACCGACCCAGAAGGGTCCGCCGAGTCGGACGCTCCGACTGTCGAACACGAACCCGTCGTGATCACGCTGAGCGCCGAGACCGCAATTGCCGGGCGCTTCTTCGACGCCAAGTCAGGCGAACCGCTCGACAAAGCACTCATCGGCATTCAGCGGTACTGGGATCAGTACCGCCGCGACGAACCCAAAGTCCGCCTTTTCGAGAGCGAAGACGGCTCGTTCTACTGGGGAGACGTCGCGCCCGGAAAGTATCGAGTCTGGGCGTACCGAAAAGGCTACTGCCGATCGGGCGAGGCCAATATCGAGGTCGCTAAGAACCAGCTCTACGACGGGGTCGAACTCTCCGTCGTGCCCGGCGCCACGGTCACCGGTTCGGTGTTCTCAAAACGCACCGGGCGCCCGGTCGCCGGCGCCATCGTCTACGCCCACCTCGAACACCTACCCGGCACCGTCAACGTGTTGGACCGAGAGTTCGTCGACGAACGCGTTGGCAACGCCACTCACACCGACGAGCACGGCGAGTACGAAATCCAAGACCTCTCCTCGGGCAAAGTACTGGTGCGCGTCCTCCACCCCGACTTCATGCCGCTCGACCACTGGACCGAAGTAGCAGAGGGTGGCTCCGAAGTCGCCGACCTCGCCCTCAAGGAAGGCACCGGCTTCCGCGGCAAGGTGCTCGACGAGAACAACAACCCGGTGACAACACTGCGAGTGATCGCCATCACCATGACCATGAACCCGGAACACTCAACGATGACGTGGGCCGTGCCCGACGAAAACGGTGACTACTACGTCAAGAACTTGAACCCGGGGCCGTACATTATCGTCGCGATCGATATCGAAGAGAGCGATCCCAACGGCGGCAAAGTTCAGATGGGTATGTTGGGCGCGACCGAAGACACCGTGATCGACTTCATCGAGAACCCGACGCTGGCGACCGTACGTGGCCGAGTCGTCGACGAGAACGGCGAGCCCACTCGTTCGATGCCTCTTTCGTTCATGACACAGCAAGACCCGACCGACCCGGAGTCCGGCGGAGAGTTCTCGTTCGAAAGTTCGTCGACGGACGCGGACGGGTACTACGAAATCAAGAACCTGAAGCTCACGAGCTACTCGATCGGCATTTCGCCCAACAACAGTGGAACGTTCACGATTGTCGGAACGATCGACTGCCTCGAAGCGAAGGACTACGAGAAGAACCTCACGTACGCAAACTTGTCGATCACCGGGACCGTGACCGACACCGAGGGCACTCCCCTAGAGAACGCTGAAGTGATCGTCATGGTCAAGCGAGAGGGGCGCAGCGAGTTCGACGACTTCGCGGGTCGTAGCATGACCGACCACGAAGGGCGTTTCACGGTCGTCGGGCTGAACCCAGGCGCGTACCGGCTGTTCGGTCGCGCTCAGGGCTACACCATGACCCCCACGGAATCGGTCACGCTCGACCCGGAATCGAAGCGTACCGCCGACTTCGAAATTTCGCTGAAGACGGGCGGCGAGGTAGAAATCGTCGTCAAGGATGCGGCAGGAAACCCCGCGCCCGACATCGTCGTGCACGTCGTAGACACCCTCGGCAACATCGTCAACGGCGGAATCAGCATGAAGACCGACGGCGACGGCAACTACGTCTACTCGAGCCTCAACCCCGGCCAGCACACCGTGAAGATCTACCGAGGAAGCGCGGTCGCGGCCGAGAAGAAGTTCGAAACGAAGCCGGCGGCGCGGGTCAAGCTCACCTTTGACCTGCCGGAGGAAGAGCAACAGTAAGCACGTCGGCAACGCCGGACGGCCGGACAGCACGAACGAACCACGTGCTCAACCAACGAAAAGAAAGTCGCCGTCGAGAGATCTTCTCGACGGCGACTTTCTTTCATCCGGGAGCGTTGATCCGGGCCTCTCGTTACTCGCCGTAGGCGATAACTTCGAAGTTACCGAACACTCCGAGCACTTGGAACTGATGGTAGTCCGCGTGGCGTAGCGTCTGAATGTCGCCCTGCGCCATAGCCGCTTCGATGCTGGCGTCGCCGATACCGAAGGACCAGTTGCCCGGCCACGGAACGCGAATGTAGTACGCCGACGCTTTCCCGCGACGGTCGCCCAACGGCTCACCGTCGAGATCGACCGACAATGGCGCGTCGATACTCGTGAACAGCAGGCCCGGTGCCGGCTGCACGGGAACTCGGGAGAACGCGCACCCGATCGACAAGACACCGATCAGTGCAAACGCGCTCAATCGCAACCATGGGTGGTAGGTCGCCTGTGGTTTAGTCGCCATAGACAATGACCTTGAACCGCGAGTAGATCCCGAGAATGCTGAAACTCTCGTAGTCCGCGTGGTGCACGGTCGTGATTTGCGCGTCCGCCGCGGCGGACTTGATGCTGGCGTCACCGACAGAGACCAACCCCAAGTACGTCGACACTTGGCCGTACCCCACCTTGTCCCCGAGTTGCGTCGCGTCGAAGTCGGTATCGAGCGGTGCCCGTACGTTGGTGTAGATCTGTCCGTGAGCCGGAACCACCGGAGCAATCGGAATCGCGTTGCACCCCGTAATGGCGGCGAACAAGAAGCAAGTAAGGAGAAGTCGCATGAGGGTCACTCCACTCCGAGTTTGATAGAAACTACAGCGTCACGTTCTCAGAGATGATCATGAGGAAGTTCTTGTGATCACCGAAAATTCCGAGGTCGACTTTGACTCCGCCGGTCGACTCGAGCGCCCACTTGACGGCACTGAGATCGGTCAGTTCGAGTTGGCCGTGGACCTTGCCCTTGGCCAATTCGACGCACGCTTCGATCATGACCATGTGGATCGAGGTTTCCCACGTACCGAAGCGGCCGCGGAATCCGCGAGCGTCAATCTTCTTGGCGATCTGCTCACGAATCTTTCCCATGTCGCCGGCCATCTCCTCTGAGATGGAGATGCCCAACGCGCCCGGGTAGCCGTGCGTAGGGCTGGGGCAACACTGTTCCGGGAACAGGCCACCGCCTTCGAGAGTGGCCCGAATCAGCGGCTCTTGCATGGAGCAGTTGGTCGAGAAGAACGCGGTGTCTTTGCCGTGGGTTTCGATCTGACGCGGGACGTCTTCCAACACGAACTTCTGCGAACCGGCGATTCCTTGGTCGCCCGTCGGATCGGGCGCGTTGACGACGACGAACTCTATGTCGTTCTGCCCGCAAACCTTCCGCATGATGTCACGTCGCTTGGCCAAGATGTCCATCGCCATGTGACGCGGGAAGGTGTAGTGAATGAACGCCGTCGCCCCCATCGACTTCGCCTTCTCGACGATCGTCTTTCCGCGCATCAGGTCATCGGTCTGAATCGAAAAGTCGGCGTACTGCGCAATTTGATCCGGGTCCTCCTGCGGTGCGACGCACAAGAAGATCAGATCGTCGCGCTCGCGACGCACCTTCTTGATGGCGGGCAGCGTTCCGGGAATCGCCTGCGCGACGATGATCGCCTTGACGTCGGGGTCTTTCGCCATCTCCAAGATCTGCGTGACCGTCGTCTCTTGCTCGGTCATGAAGTTGTCGGGGTAGGTCTTGTGAATGATCTTGTCGGAACCGTATTTCCGAACCATCGCTTCGGCGCCGCGATACTCGTCTTCGCCCTGCGAGACGGTGCCGGTCATGATGCCGATCTTGAAGTCGAGATCGCCCACCGCGACCGCCTTCGCCACGACGACCGGATACTCGGGAATCTCAACCGCGGCAGATCCGCCGCCGCCCCCGGTACCGCCCCCGGTACCGCCGCCGCTACAGGCAGTGACGGTGAGCAACAAAGCAAATGCAAGATATCGGGACGGGGTCATGCTGGCTCCTGGCTTCGAGGATTGAGAATCGAAGCGACAGTATAGGTCCAGCGAGAGCGGAAATCAGCAATGGCGAGTCGCGGAAGCAGAACGACACGAAAATGCCGGCGCCGTCAGCCGCGCTTCGACCGCCAGGCGTGCAGCGCAAGCGTCACCCCGATGACCGCATAGGCGAAGAACTCCCGGAGATACTCGCCGATTTGCGGCGATTCCAGGCGAGATCCGGCCGTCGAGACCACGACGATCAAGAGGTGAAACAGGATCGTTCCGAAGATAGCGTTCCAGATCGACGCACGGCTCACCGTCGCCCCCCCGACCAACAGCGCGGCAATCGCGTAGAAGCCGACCTGCTCATGGGACTGGTAGGTGTTCATCACAGCCATGTTTTGCAGGAAGATGATCTGCCCCATGGCGGCCAAAACCATGGACATGATGATGGCGATGATCCGACAGCGATCGACGCGGATCCCTGACACCTCCGCCACGTGAGAGTCCTGGCCGACCGCGCGCAGGTCCTGGCCGAGCTTCGTCCGCAGAAACCACGTCAGCCCGAAACAGAGGGCGACGTTCGTGAGCAGCGTGAGGATTGGAATCGTCGCCCACTTGACCCCTCCGAAGCGAATCGGAATCGAGCCAGCGAACCGATCACCGAACATCGAGGCTGACATTTTTCGAATCCAACCGTCCGGCGCAAAGTGCTCGAGCGGGTAGTCGAGGGCCGCCTCGATCATGGTCAAGTTCATGGTGACGCGAAGCCCCATGAGCGGAGAGACCGTGCCGTCGAGGTTGCGTTTGGTCAGTAAGACATCTTCGGCGTGCAGCGGAATGACGGGGCCGGCCAAGATCAGGAAGACGAACTGATAGATCCCGTTGGCGAAGAACCCGAGGATGATTCCGGTGATCATCTCGCGACCACGGGTCCGGTTGAACAACAGGCCCGTGAGATATCCGAAGAGGATGGCGAGAGGGATCGACCCCGCAGTAGCCACGAACAGACCCTCGAGCCCTCCAATCTTGCCGTTCTGGATGAGGATCAGACCGATCTGTCCGGCCATGGCCCCGAGCACGATCCCGAAGTTCAGACCCAGTCCGGCCACGATCGGAATGATCAGAGAGAGCACCAAGAACAGATTGCGGAAGACACGCTCGCTCACGTCGGACGAGACACTACTCAACGTCAGGTCGGCCATGATGATGCCGGCGGCACTGATACCGAGGAACATGATCGGAACGACGTTGGCGGCTAGGAATGCGACGAGCCGGTTCATTTTCGACCCCCCGTCACTCGCGACAGCGCGTAGAGGATCACCCCATTCTGAATGATCAAGCGCGCGATCTCAGGCAGGTTCGACAAGCTCGAGGCGTACGCTGAATCCTTGACCAGCGTGTTGACCACCGGCAACGAAGTCGTCAGAAGGGACTGAAAGAGTAGCGTCCCAATGATCACGTGGAACACGCTGGCCTTCTTGAGCGACGCGCCTCCGAGAAGTAACGCGGCGACGGTAGGAAAGGCCATCCAGAGCGGCGCCTTGTACAGCTGATAGAAACCGTAGGACTGCGAGTAAACGAGGATTCCGACGGCTCCGAGCATGGTCGACGCGACCATCGACGCTATTCGCATGCGGGGGACATGGATCCCGATGGATCGCGCAAAGTCCGGGTTTGACCCAGCCGCCGTCATAGCTACGCCGATACGCGTTCGTAAGAAGAGCGCGAGCAGGCCACACATCCCTAGCCAATAGAGCAAAACGCCGACGGGCACGAAGAAGCCGGTGTATTTACGGTGCGGTACCCATGAGCGAGCTTCGGCTCGAGTTCTCGGCTTAGCGTTGCCAGCCTCGACCGGCTCCATCGTTCCGAAGTCGAAGACTCTGTGGAGTAAGGCTTCGGGCGCACTAGCACCCTCCTCAGCCGATCGCGGCCAGTGGTCGAGAATACGCGTGTAGTAGTCGTCGATCAGCACTGTCTGCCGCACACCGTGGCCGCCGATCGGCAAGACCAACTCTTGCGACTTGACCGGGATGACCAACCAAATCACGCACATTCCAGCGATAGCGCCGAACCCGACGTAGATGCCGACCATCATTTCTTGGCCGCGCACCCGCTCTACGAGCCAGCCGAGCGCCAACCCGCAGAGAGCCGCGAGCGGCAGAGCAACCACATGCGCAAAGATGAACCCGGACCACCCCCGTGATAGGAATTCGCTGGTCGCGAAGATGCCGAACGGTTCTTCCGCAGCGAACTCCATCCCGATGATTCCACCGATGAGCCCGCAAACGATTCCGAGCGGCAATCCGAAGTTCAACCCGTTGCCGGCGCGAACCGGCAGCAGGAGCGCGAGCACCAAAACACCGTTCATCCCGGTGCGGACCAGGCAGTCGCCGAACATCTTGCCAAGGTTCTCATCGGTCCACAGCGCTGCGACGATCCAGATGATGAACAAGAACGCGACGATGATCCACCGCGCCATCCCGAACCCGATGACTCCTTCGCGGATCTTCTCGACGATAGGACTCTTGCTCTCGCTCATACGGCTTCCCCGCTCATCAAGAGGCCGAACTTCACGTCCGGAGCGTCGGGGGGCAAGATGCCCGCGACCTTCCCTTCAGTCACGATTGCAATGCGGTCACACACAGAACGCAGCTCCATCAGCTCGCTCGACGTCATGATGACCGTCAAGCCGTGTTCGCGGTTCAACTCGACAAGCAGGTCGAGGACCAGTTTCTTAGCGCCGACGTCGATCCCTCGCGTCGGCTCGGATACCAGCAGAATGTCGGGGTCGAGCACCATGGCGCGGGCGAGACACACTTTCTGTTGGTTCCCCCCCGACAATCGCCCGACCGCCTGCGACGGGCCCATGGTGCGTATGTCGAGTCGCTCGATCATCGACTCCGCGTGACGTCGGGCAGCGGTTCCGTCGAACCAGCCGAACGACTTGAGCCAACCCGAGCGCGGACCGCGGAGAAACTTGGATTTCACCTCGACCGCGGGAATGGCGATGTTCATTTCGATGGACTCATCGAGAATCAGGCCGACACCGCGCCGGTCTTCGGAGACAAACGACATGCCGGCGTTCAACGACTCGCGCGGTTGATTGAGGCGCAGCTCTGCGCCGTTGACCTTGACGCTGCCGGTCGTCGGGTACAAACCCATCAAACCGTTGGCGACCCCGATCTTGCCCTGGCCGGCGAGACCACCGAGCCCGAAGATCTCACCACGACGAATGTCGAGGTCGAGACCCCGGACGCTCTCGCCCGGCATGGCGACGGCTAGATCACGAACCTCGAGTATAGTCGTCTGCGGTTTTTCGTCACGCGCGGCAAGCACGGGAACTTCGTCGGACTCGAGGTCGCGGCCGACCATCGTCTCCGCGATGTGTTCGACCGACGTTTCTTGCTTGGGTCCAGACCAGACGCGCTGGCCGTCGCGAAGGATCGTCACCGAGTCGGCGACTCGCATGACCTCTTCGAGACGGTGAGTGATGAACAGAATCGCAATGCCCTGTTCGGCGAGTTCACGCATGATTCCGAGCAGTGTCTCCGCTTCGCCCTCGGTCAAGACCGCGGTCGGTTCGTCGAAGACCAAGACTTTGATCGCGCTCTTGTCGACTTCGCGCGCGATCTCGATGAACTGCATATGCCCCACCGGCAGGGCGGAGATCAGCACGTGCGATGAAAGGTCGAGATGAATCCGGTCGAGCGAAGCGCGCGCATCCGCGTGCATGACGCCTTCGTCGAGGCGACGTAATGCGTTACCGAACGGCTTGAACACCTTCGTCGGACGGAGCGGCTCTCGATTCAGCTTGATGTTCTCGGCCACGGTGAAGCCGGGAATGAGCATGAACTCCTGGTGCACCATGCCGATACCGCCGGCCATCGCCTCTTCGGGCGAGCCGAACGCGACCGGCGCCCCGGCCAATCGGACTTCGCCGTCGAATCCACCGGTCTCGGCGATCACCGGCATGCCGAATAAGATGTTCATCAGTGTCGACTTGCCGGCACCGTTCTCTCCGAGCAGCGCGTGGATCTCACCCTTGGCCAAGGTCAGATCGACGCCTTGTAGCACGACGTTGCCGTAGTACTCCTTGCGGATGCCATCGAGTTCGAGCGCGGGCGGAGGCGAGGTCACCGGAACATCCTGGTCGTGGAAGTAGTACGGACGGGCGAACGGGAGGCGCGCCCGGGACCCCGGACACGAAGGGGCCGATTATCGAGACCACCGGTGAGCGGTCAATAGAACGGGACCGGCAAGTGGTGGAGCCAGCGATAACTCGGTGGCGGCCCACCCCGGGTGGCCGCACTGGAGCGACAGGGTCGAATCGGCCGCGCTGGGAGTTAGCCGCGCTGTCAGTCGACTGCGCCAGCGATCGCGCTACTCCAAGTCGAGATACTCATCGCACGGTGTGTCGATATGACTCGCGACGATCACGGTGACTCCGTCAGAACGCTCGCTCTCGATCACACGCTCGACGAGCGCGCGACCGTCGGCGTGTTGGGCGGCGAGGGGTTCATCCAACAACACGATCGGCGATCTCGACGCCAGCGTTCTGACCAACGCGCAACGCTGGGCCTCGCCGCCCGAAAGACCGACCGGCTTGCGGTCGAGCAGCCCGGTCACCTCGAGCGCCTGGGCAACCCTCGAGATTCGGTCCGCCGAAGAGCCGGCGACGAGTTGGCACTGCTTCGCAATGGTGAGGTGAGGAAACAACCCAAGGTCTTGGAGCAAGAGTCCAATCCCACGATGGCGCGGCTCGACCCGGTGAACGGGATCGGAGAGAAGCTGATCGGATTGGCGAATCTCACCGCCGGTGAGTTCGAGCAGTCCCGCGAGCGCCAGCAACAACGACGACTTGCCGCAGCCGTTGGGCCCACGAACACCGAGTCCACGGCCGGCCGCCATCGAAAACGAAATGGGACCCAGGGAGAAGCCTTCACGCCGTAGCATGAGATCTCGAACCTCGATCGCGCTAGCCCGGCTAGCTCGTTCGGTCATCGGAGCCCCCTCCCCCATCGCATCAGACTCAACGTCACCAAAGAACAGGCGAGTATCAGCGAAAGAGAAACTTGCGCCGCCTGCTCGTCGAAGCGGAAGTGCAGCATTTGGTAGAGCGCCAACACCGGCGGCAAGTACCCCGCGGGAGACAACAGATGCGCGCACTCGACTTCACCGAGAATCAGAGCGAACACGACCAGCAGGCCGGTCGAAAGGATCGGCAGGCATCGGACAAGGTACACGCGGTAGCGTCGTGGTCTCTCTTCGACCCACGCCGCGGCGTGACGCTCCGCGAGTGGAATGGAATTCACCGCCAGCCAGCCGAACAGCACTCCCACCGCGCTAAAGCGAACTCCTTGAGCGATGGACAGAAGTAGCGTCGTCTCGGCAACTGCGATAGGCAAATGGTGTTGTACAGACTCCACGAGAGCAAGTCCGATCAAGCTTCCCGGGAGGAGCAAGGGCAGCGCCAGCAACAGGACGGTCGACGAACGAAGTCGGCCTGACTCCGCGACGGAGAACCCGAACCAGACGACGGCCAACGCCACCACCAACCCCCGCAGCGACTCCGAAGCGAGCGTCGTCGTCATGAGTTCGATCTCGCCGGCTTGAATCGGAGCGTCGAACGCGACGCGAAGCAGAGCGACAAGCGGCGCAAGTTGAATCAAAACGATCAGCCAGACTGCAACCGCCGGCCAACGAACCGTGGGGCGGAAGCGATCGCCACTCGGGCTCTGTGGCGCTTCGATCCACCGCCCCAATGCGCGCAGAGTTAGCCACGCCAGAGGAACTACGATCAGCAGGGTGATCGCGACCAGTATCCAGCCTTCGACATCACTCTCGAGGGCCGTGAACGCGCCGAGAATACGAACGGGGATGGTCTGTACTCCGGCGAACTCCGCGATTTCCAGGCGGAGC
>JAJFFE010000257.1 GCA_021776775.1 Planctomycetota bacterium
TGATCGACACCACTCGCGCGGACCGCCTCTTCGCCCTCCCACTTGCTTTGTCCGTAGACTCCGAGCGGGGCTACGGGATCGTCCTCCCGGTAGGGACGCTCGGACTTGCCGTCAAAGACGTAGTCCGTGGAAACCTGAAACAGCGGGATCGAATGCGACACGCACGCCTCGGCGAGATTTCGGACACCGTCGCGATTCACTCGAAAAGCGAGATCGGACTCTTCTTCCGCCCGGTCGACAGCAGTGTAGGCCGCCGCGTTGATGACCGCGTCGTACCTCTTGCCAGCTAGAATCGCAGCGACATCGCCCGGCGATGTAATGTCGAGCGTACTCCGGTCGACGCCGAGGCTCTTCAACCCGAGACCGTCTGCGAGTTCACACAGATCGGTGCCGAGCTGCCCAGCCGCTCCCGTGATCAAGATCATGGCACCTTGGATTCAACCGTACTGAGGAAGGAAATCAGAGTTCATCTCGCTCAACCGAGGCAAGCCCGCGTCTTTTGGCGACAGCACCGTCGCCGCCTCTTCGATGGGCCACTCGATCTTCAACGCGGGATCGTTCCACGCGACACCGTAGTCGTCGTCGGGGTGGTACAACTCGGTGCACTTGTACTCGAAGTCCGCGTCGTCGGAGACCACACAGAACCCGTGTGCGAACCCGGGCGGGATCCACAGTTGTCGATGGTCGACATCGTCGAGGATCGCCCCGTACGACCGCCCAAACGTCGGCGAGCCCTGACGCACGTCAACCGCGACGTCAAAAACCGAACCACGTGAGCAACGAACCAACTTCCCCTGTGGGAACTTCAGCTGGTAGTGCAGCCCACGCAACACCCCACGGGCCGAACGAGAGTGGTTGTCTTGCACCCACGGCCCGGGCACGCCGGCCGCTGCGTAGCGTTCACTCTGAAATGACTCAACGAAGAATCCGCGTTCGTCGCCGAACACTTTCGGCTCGATCAAGAGAACGCCTGGTAACTCGGTCTCGACAACGTTCAAGGCGAACTCTCCATGAGCGAAAACAGGTACTGCCCGTATTGATTCTTCGCCAGCGGCTCCGCCTGGTGGGTAAGCGTTGCGTCGTCGATCCAGCCGCTTCGGTAGGCGATCTCTTCGGGACAACAGATCTTCAGCCCTTGCCGCTGCTCGATGGTCTCGACGAATTCGGCGGCGCGCAGTAGCGATTCGTGAGTCCCTGTATCGAGCCATGCGAAGCCGCGGCCGAGCAACTCGACCGACAGCTCACCGGCCTCGAGATAGAGATTGTTGAGATCAGTGATCTCGAGCTCACCCCTAGCCGACGGCTTGAGAGATAGAGCGCGCTCGACGACTTGCTCGTCGTAGAAGTAGAGCCCGGTCACGGCGTAGTGACTCTTCGGCTTCTTTGGTTTCTCTTCGATCGAGAGCGCTCGGCCTTCAGAATCGAAATCGACGACCCCGAACTCTTCCGGATGGCGAACCCAGTATCCGAATACCGTCGCTCCATCGTCACGCGCGTCGGCACGTGACAAGAACTCCGTCAGTCCGTGACCGTAGTAAATGTTATCGCCGAGAATCAACGCGGACGGACATCCCGCCACGAAGTCGGCCGCGATATGAAAAGCCTGTGCCAACCCTTCCGGCTTCGGCTGCGTCGCGTACTCGAGGGTGATGCCCCACTGCGACCCGTCCCCGAGCAACCGCTCGAAGTTCGCGGCGTCCTCTGGCGTCGTGATGACGAGGATCTCGCGAATCCCCGCGAGCATCAGCGTACTCAGGGGGTAGTAGATCATCGGCTTGTCATACACCGGCATCAGCTGCTTCGAGACGACTTTCGTCACGGGGTACAGCCGCGTACCTGAGCCGCCGGCGAGAATGATGCCTTTGCGTTTCATGAAGTTCCTCAACTGTGGACAGCGCACCATCCGAAGTGTTCGGATTCACCGTGAAGCCCGAAGCGCTGTCACTTGGTATTTATTCTGCCTTGAGACCGAGCCGCTCACCGCCGGCGCCACGGTCGACTGACTCTCGCCACTTCGAATCCTCGAGATACCACTCAATCGTCTTGCGCAGTCCCGTCTCCAGCGTCTCTCGAGGCGACCAGCCGAGCTCACCACGGATCTTGCTGCCGTCGATGGCGTAGCGCCAATCGTGGCCGGGACGATCCGTCACGAACGTGATCAACTCCTCGTGCTGCGTCGCTTTCGGTTGGACCTCGTCCATCAGCCCACAAATCAGTTTGACCAACTCGAGGTTGGACATCTCGGCGTCGCCGCCGATGTTGTAGCACTCGCCGAGGCGACCACGACGCAATACGGATTCGATACCCGAACAGTGATCCGTCACGAACAGCCAGTCGCGAATATTGCTACCGTCGCCGTACACGGGAATCGGCTGCCCGACGTAACACGAGCGGATGACGGTCGGCAACAACTTCTCCATGTGCTGTCTCGGACCGTAGTTGTTCGAGCAGTTCGTGGTCACGGCCGGAAAGCCGTACGTATGATAGTACGCACGGACCAAGTGATCGGAGCTCGCCTTGGCCGCCGAGTACGGAGAGTTCGGAGCGTAAGGCGTCAGTTCAGTGAAGGCCGGATCTTCGGGACGAAGCGTTCCGTACACTTCATCCGTGGAAATGTGATGGAAGCGACACGAAGACGCGTCTAGGCCGCGCCGCTCGAGCCACACTTGTCGCGCCGCTTCGAGCAACGTGAACGTGCCGTTGATGTTCGTTTCGACGAACGCCGCGGGACCGTCGATCGATCGATCGACGTGGCTCTCGGCGGCGAAGTGAACGATCGAGTCGATCTGATGCTCTTCGAGCAGCCGCTCGACTAGCTCACGGTCACAGATGTTGCCCTCGACGAACGTGTGTCGATCGGACTCGCGTACCGCAGTCAGGTTCTCGAGCGAACCGGCGTAGGTGAGAAGATCGAGGTCGACGATGCGTAACTCGCGATCTGACGCCAGCAACTCGGTCACGAAATTGGAACCGATGAATCCCGCCCCGCCGGTGACAAGCATGGATTTGGGAGCGAACTCGGACGTGGAAGGCGACATGAGACAGGATCCGTTTTCGTCAGGGTGGCCCGCTTCGAGCGGACCTTGGGGCACGCACAAGCGGTGATCTGAGAAGGAGTTCGAGGCGCGGCACCGCGTCCGTAGAAGTATACGACAATCACCGCGACGCTCCCACCGCTCCCGGCGGTGCGATATCCTGCGTGACTCGATCGCGCACGACCAGCGCTAGCCCTTCGCGTGAACCCTTGTACGCTATGCGCTTCCGCCACGGCGGGACTCGTCGTAGTAACTGCAGTCGCCTTCCTAGATTTGAACCATGACCGAGCCGCATCGATTCACCAGCGACGGCGAACCGTGTCCGTACCTTCCGGATCGGACCGCCACCATGGACTACGCCATGGTGGAAGCGTTGTCGCCAACCGAATACGACGACTACCTGGAGAACGGCTGGCGACGGTTCGGCAGCACCCTGCTGCGCCCGAACTGCCGAGGCTGCTCCAAGTGTGTTCCGATTCGCTTATCGATCGCTGAGTTCCGCCCGTCGCGAAGCCAACGGCGGGCACGGCGGCGAAACTCAGATCTCGAGGTGACGGTTCGCGAGCCGTCCGTGACTCTCGAACACGTGCAGCTCTATCTCGACTACCACGCCGAGCGTCACCGTAGCCGGGATTGGCCCGCGCCAAAATTCGAAGTCGAGGAGTATCTCCACTGCTTCCTCGCCAACGCGGCGCTGACCCACGAGTTTCAGTACCGTTCACGAGAATCGCTACTGGGTGTGGCCTACGCGGGAGAGTCAGATCGAGCCCTGAACTCGATCTACGCCTACTTCGATCCGACCGCTCAGTCGCGGAGTCTCGGAACGTTCAACGTGCTGTCGCAACTCGACGAGGCACAACGACGCGAGAAAGTGTTCTTGTACCTGGGCTACTGGGTCCGAGAGTGTCCGTCGATGGCGTACAAGGCTCGCTTTCGCCCTCACCAACTGCGCACCGCCGACGGTTGGGGAGCGCCACCCCCCACGGATCGGGTCGAGTGAAACGAACCGTGGCCGCACAGCCGGCCCGTCAAACAAGACGGGACCAACCGAGCGGCCACTGATTCTTTCGGTGCCGTGGCCCTGTTTAGAGCAGGCTCTCGATCTTTGACTCGACCGCGGGTTGACCCGCTGCGCCGACGATCTGATCGACGGGCTCACCGTTCTTCAAGAAAATGAGCGTGGGTACACCGGTGATCTTGAACTTCACGGCGGTTTCTTTCGCAACGTCGATATCGACCTTGCCCACCTTCAAGCCTCGGTCTGCGTACTTTTCCGCCAACTCATCAATCATGGGTGCAATCGCCTTGCACGGAGCACACCAGGTCGCGTGAAAGTCGAGTAGAACGGGAGCGCCGGAATCGACGACCTCCGCTTGGAAGTTTTCGTCGGTAATGTCGAGCGTAGCCATGGTCTTTACCTCTCGGTCACGGTAGATCTCGGGTTGTAGTACTTCGGTTCGCGACGAGCAGGAGGCCCGGCAGAACGCAGCGCCGAAGAGGTGCGGCCGGATTCCCGCCGAAAAGACGACAAGCGCCTCATTGCGAGTTTCTTGGTCGCACCAAAAAAACGGATCGCCGGGGCAACATGGTAGTCAGCCACAGGCGCGATTTCAACGCGCCGGCGGGCGGCTATGATAGCCCACTCAACCCAACGGTTACTCCACCGAACACTGAAGGTCGACATGGACGTAGTAACTCGGACTGTATCCCCGTCTTTCGGAGACTGGCAAGTTGCACTGATCGACGCCGGCGGGCTCTCCCTGGACGGTGGATCCATGTTCGGCTCGGTCCCGCGAGGGCTGTGGCAACGTCTGATCGAACCCGATTCCGAGCACCGAATCCCCCTGGCAATGCGGCTCCTGGTCCTCCGCCAGAAAAATGACGGCCGGCAGGTCCTGGTCGACACGGGCATCGGCAACAAGTTCGACGAAAAATTCGCTGCTCGGTTCGCGGTCGAACAACCGACGCAGGGCGTGGAGTCGCTACCGATCGCTCGCGCTCTGGGCACCGCGGGACTGAACGTGAACGACATCACAGATCTAGTGCTAACTCATCTTCACTTCGATCACGGAGGCGGTGCGTCTCATCGCGGGGAATCGGGCGAGTTGACGCCAACGTTTGCCCGAGCCACGCACTACTTGCAGGAAGCCAACCTATCGACCGCGCGAACGCCGAACGCTCGCGAGAGAGCGTCCTACCTTTGCGAGAACGTAGACCCCCTCAGCGACGTTCGTCTGCAGCTGTTGAATGGGTCCGAGGAAATCATGCCGGGGCTCTCGGTCATCCGGTCGGATGGTCACACCGACGGAATGCAGGTCGTACGACTCGAAGGCGGAGGGCGGGTGCTCTACTTCCTGGCCGATCTCGCGCCGACGCACCACCACGTGTCGATTCCGTTCACCATGGGGTACGACTTGAGCGCGCGAGATATCATGGCCGAAAAGTCAGCCCTGTGGCCACGAGCGCTCGAGGAGGAAGCCATCTTGGTCTTCGAACACGACACCCAGATGGCAGCGGCGCAACTCGCCTACGAGAACGGTCGCTATCAAATCGGTGCCCGCATCGAATTTGCGACGGACTGAACCAAGCGACTGCTCGACCGAGCGACGCCGCGAGGTCGAGCCGCTCGCGCTTCCCGATAGCGGTCGGCTACACGACGCCGTACGCCACCATGGCATCGGCGACCTTCTTGAAGCCTGCGATATTCGCGCCGTCGACGTAGTTCACGTAATCCTTCTTGGTCCCGTGGTCGACACACTGCGTGTGAATGCGTTTCATGATGCCGAGCAGCTTCGCCTCGACTTCTTCACGCGTCCACGACATGCGCTGAGCGTTCTGGCTCTGTTCCAAACCCGAAACCGCGACGCCGCCGGCGTTGGCCGCCTTTGACGGCGCGAACAGTACTTTGCTCTCGACGAAGCGTAGCATGGCCTCACGATAGCTCGGCATGTTGGCCCCCTCGCCAACAGCCAGGACGCCGTTCTTGATCAATGTCTTCGCATCGTCGTCGTCGAGTTCGTTCTGCGTCGCCGACGGGAAGGCAACGTCGCACTTGACACCCCACGGGCGCTTCCCTTCGTGGTAGTCGACGCCGAAGTGGTCGGCGTACTCGCTGATCCGACCCCTACGCGTATTCTTCAGATCCATCGCCCACGCCAACTTCTCAGCGTCGATCCCGTCTGGGTCGTGAATGAACCCACTCGAATCCGACAACGTGACCACTTTTCCGCCGAGGTGATTGACCTTCTCGACGGTGAACTGAGCCACGTTCCCCGAACCGGAAACCGTGCACGTCTTACCTTCCAAGCTGTCGCCGCGATGTTGCAACATCTCCTCGACGAAGTAGGCGCAGCCATATCCCGTCGCTTCGGTTCGGATCAAGCTGCCGCCGTACGACAGCCCCTTACCGGTCAGCACGCCAGTAAACTCGTTCGTGATACGCTTGTGTTGACCGAACAAATAGCTGATCTCGCGGGAACCGACACCGATGTCACCCGCCGGAACGTCGGTGTGCCGTCCGATGTAACGGTACAACTGCGTCATCAACGACTGGCAAAAGCGCATGACCTCGGCGTCGGACTTCCCCTTTGGATTGAAGTCCGACCCTCCTTTGGCGCCCCCCATGGGCAGCGTGGTCAGGCTGTTCTTGAAACACTGCTCGAACGCCAAGAACTTCAAGATGCTCAAGTTCACGGACGGATGAAAACGCAGGCCCCCCTTGTAGGGACCAATAGCGTTGGAGTGCTGGACACGGTACGCACGGTTGGTTCGCACGTTGTTGTTGTCATCGTGCCAGCCGACGCGAAAGATGAAGATTCGATCGGGTTCCGTGAGCCGCTCCAAGATTTGATATTCTCGGTAGAGAGGGTTCTCGTCGATGAACGGCATCAGCGACTCTGCGACCTCGTGAACGGCTTGATGAAACTCCGGTTCGTTGGGATTACGCCGAACGAGTCCATCCATGAATCGCTGAAGCTCGGCTTGCACGGAGTCGACCATCTAAGGGTCCCTTCGGAATCGAGAACGTCTCACGCCAACACGACGTGAGCACGGAGCACTCACTCGGGCATGCGGGGATCCCTACGGCCAGAGCCCGCGGGCGCATTCTAGCCAACTCTTCAACTCCTTGTCATGCTCGGATCAGCGGCGATCGACGCGCTTGCCGGGCGTCGTACGGCCGCCACCGAGCGACGGTCTCGCTTGCGTTCTGCCTCGAAGTCGACAAAATCTTCGGCGCCACTCGCCAGAGACGCTCGGACGAACTGCCATGACCCTCCTGAACCTCGCTGCCTACCTCTTCCTTCCGATCGAGGATCCCGACTCCTGGGTCGAGCCGATTCGTCTCCACGCCGAAGAGGCCAACCTGCTCGGCACGGTCCTTCTCGGCACCGAAGGCATCAACGTGACGCTGGCCGGACCGGAGTCGTCAGCACGTTCGTTTGCACGGTGGCTGCGAAGCTCCACTCCGTTCAACGACCTCCACTTCAAGGAGAGCTGGTCTCCGAGCGCTCCGTTTCGGCGCCTCCGAGTCCGAGTCAAAGACGAGATCATCCGTTTCGGACAAGATGTTCATCCCGAACGTGAACGGGCGCCGGCGATCACGCCTCTGGAACTGCGGCGCGCGCTCGACGAGGGCCGCGACCTCGTCTTGCTGGACGCCCGCAATCGACACGAAGTGGATCGCGGGACGTTTCGTGGAGCGGTGAGCCTCGACATTCAGTCGTTCAGCGACCTGCCTCACGCCCTTGACCGACTGGACGACGCCAAGCAATCCCTCGTCGTCACGTTCTGCACCGGTGGGATCCGTTGCGAGAAATCCGCGTTGTTCATGGCGGAGCAAGGGTTCGAAGACGTGCGCCAACTCGAAGGCGGGCTGTTGGCGTATCTCGAAGAAAACGGCGGGGCGCATTTCGACGGAGACTTGTTCGTCTTCGACGATCGAATCGCGCTCGACACAGCGCTCGAACCTGTCGATCAACCGCAACCCGGCCCGGCGGGACGCGACGAGGATCCCGCCTGAGTCACGGTCTCAAGTGAGCTGGTCTGATCGAATAGCCTAGGCGTCCGGTTCCCCGAGATCGCGAACCCGCTCTTCGAGCAGTTCGACTTCCTGTCCCATGCGCGCGTTGCGGCGATGGGACAGATACAGGTAGAAGAGGACGACCGCGAACACAGTTCCGTACGCGATGGTGATCTTCCCGCGAAAGTCCGTGGGGGCGCCGGCATCCGGCTCCGCGGCCACGACCCGGCCGACCGTGCCGAGCCAAACCAACAGCACCAGCGTGAGGCGAGCGAACCAGGTCATCGGATATGAGCTCCTTCTTCGAGACGGCGTACCGCCCACAAACTTTCGTGGAGTCGATCACGAGTCCCCTCCCGGGCGAGGCGCCAACGGAAGAGTATCGAGTAGAAGCCGACGAAGACGATCACCCCGAACCACCGTGTGTAGGTGATCCAATCGTTCGACGCCATGTCGGAGAATTTCATCGGGTGGCTGACTTCGCCCTGCGAGAACCACTGAATCGCGTAGTGGACGATGGGCAAGTTCAAGAAGGCGATAATGCCGAACACCGCGCAGAACCGGCGGCGTTTGTACGGATCATCGAGCTGCATCTGCAGCATGACGTAGCCGGCGTAGGTCAACCACATGATCGCCGCGCTCATCAGACGTGGATCGTCCCAAACCCACCACGAGTTCCAAGCGGCACTCGCCCAGGTCGAACCGGTCGTCAGCACGATTGTGCACGCCAGAAAACCTATTTGACCCGACGTACGCGCACAGCGGTCCCAGAGCGGGTCGTCCTGAACTAGATACGCGATCGAGAACACCATGAGCAGCGTAAAGAAGACGAAGCAACTCATGGCGGCCGGGAAGTGGTAGAAGAAAATCAGATACGACGAGCCGATCATCTTGATCGACAGAGGGAGTGCGGTCGCGATCAACCAGTTGAGCGACACCGCCCCGAGCATGACCTGGAGCGCGTGCAGCCCGAACGTGTCACGCCCGGCTCGACGAAAGACGAATCCTAACCCGAGCAGCACGACCGTGCCCACGAGATACAGCTGACCAGCCGGATGCTCCCATGTCATCTTCGCGTAGGTCCACGGAATCCAGGTGGACTCGTCCCACGCCATGAGCATGCGAATGCCGATCAAAGAAAGAATGACGACACCGAACCGAAACAGGAACTGTCGGCTGCGTCGCGCTTCGTGCGTCGTGCGTGTGTGGCCTGCGGCCACCGTCGTGGAATTGGACATCGGCCCTCTCAGCTCGCGTCGTAGTCCGAGAGAATGACCTCGAACAGTATTTGGCCCGCGGCGAGGTAAACGAGGTCGAACGCACCGACGAGGACCAGCTGTTTCATGGTCAGCTCGTCTCCAGCCAGCGCGAACTTCGTAGCATCGACCGCCGCCGCAAACACGGGAATCATCAATGGAAAAAGCAGGATGCGCAACAGCACCTCCCCGCCTTTGATCGTTCGGGTCATGGCCGACAGCGTCACACCCACAGAGACGAAGCCAATCGTCCCCAAGAGGATGATCACGATCATGCGCCCCAAGGCTGCAGCTGACTCGAACTCAACGTCGTAGAGAAGGCAGAAGACAAACAGGGTGATGGCCTCCATCACCACGACGAACAAGAACGTCGAGGTAACTTTCGCGTAGTAGAGCGTGACCCGACTCACCGGAGCCAACAAGATTCCCTGCAGGACGCTCTCGGCTCCGTCACCTCGAAACGCTCGGTCTATGCCGATGGCGCCAGACAGCAAGAACGTCAACCAGATCATTCCCGCGCGAACCCGTACTCCTGTCTCGGACATCGGATCGATGGCAAACGAGAAAATCATCAGGGTGATCATGGCGAAGAGCAGCATGGACAAGATCGTGTCGAGACGTTTCGCTTCCCGAACCCAGTCCCAGTAGATGAGGCGAGCGTAACTCCTGAGCGCCTTCATCCCAGAACCTCTAGGACGGCGTCCTTCAGTTCGGGTGAGCTCGGCTCGTCGAGGACAACTCGGCCGCCTCGAAAGACGATGGATCGATCCGACCGGCGCAGCCCGCGATCAACCTCGTGCGTGACGAGCAGCGTCGTTCCACCGGCCGCACTATGGTCGTCGACAATGGAATCGACGAGTGCGCAACCGTCTGGATCAAGGCCGGTGTAGGGTTCGTCCAAGAGGAGAATCTCGGCGTCGCGGCTCAAGACACACGCGAGGCTCGCCCGCTGCGCCATTCCTCGAGAAAACGTATTGAGCGGATCGAGGCGACGGCGGCGCAGCCCCACGCGTTCGAGGACGCTCTTCATGGACTGTTCGTCCCACGGCTGCTCGTACAAGTCAGTAAAGTAACGAAGACCCTCCTCGAGGGAAAAGCGCGGCGGAAAAAACGGGCGATCGAGCAGCAAGCTCACGCGGGCGC
The DNA here is from genome assembly GCA_021776775.1 of Planctomycetota bacterium. Classification (GTDB taxonomy): domain Bacteria; phylum Planctomycetota; class UBA8108; order UBA1146; family JAJFFE01; genus JAJFFE01. The sequence goes on from JAJFFE010000257.1 coordinate 10,455, forward strand.
GCACCGCGCATGACCGGCGCGCGAGGTCGAGTCCCGCGACAGTCACCCGACCGGTGGTCGGTTTCAACAAGGTCGCGAGGAGCTTGAGAAACGTCGTCTTGCCGGAGCCGTTGTGACCGAACAGTGCGACCGAGCAGCCGGGTTCGATCGACAGATCGATACCACGTAGTGCGTCACGCTCGCCGTAACGCTTGCCAAGATCGTGCACTTCGATGACGGCGGCAGTCATCCCCGACTGCTGCCCGCTTCTCGGAGAGTCGACGTTCCCGCCGATACGATCTTCTCGCGCTCGACCCGGTACGTTGCGGCGTCGACCTCGCCAGTTGCGAATTGGCGATCGAGTTCCTGGGCCAGAAGGGTGACGTCGACACTTCGGGCTCGCTTTCGAGCCTGGGCCACGAGGGCGCCGAATGCAACGGCGAGCGCAGTTCCAAACACCAAGATGGACACGATCAACAGCGTCACCGGATGAAGCGGACGAAACGGCGGATCTCCGTACCGGACCATCAAGGGAATTCGTGTTCCGACAGGAATACTGCCGGCGAAGTAGATCTGAGTCTCCTTCGGCATGACACGCGACGCGGGTACGCGTTGCCCCGCTGAAAGCTTGAACCCGAGTTGCTTCTCGGGAATGAAGTGCAGCGGTCCCACCTCGACGGCGAAGTCGATCCGTTGTATCGGCACGTCCGCGACATAGGTCAACGCGACGTCTTCGTCCCAGCGAGCGGGAATGGTGTACGTCCCAACCAACATGACCGCGTCCTCTTCCGCGAAGGTCGGGAAGATCGGCGTCTCGATTCGCACTCCGCCGGCGAAGCGACTGAATTCCTCACGCTGCAAACGGGGAACGACCTGGGTCCCGTTTCGCAGTCCGGTGACCTCGGCGTCGACTGGAACTTGAAAGGAGAACGTCGGGTTGTTCTGGGGCCCGAGGTAGACGTTGTAGCTGGTGTTCTTCAGCTGCACGATCTGACGCATATGCAGCAAGCCGTTGCCGTCGTCATCGATAGCTTCGGGATCAGTCAAGACCAGCGTGACCTGCTGCCGCAGAACCGTGGGATCCTCGGAGATCTGATAACAGTAGAAGTAAGGAGCCATTTGCTCTTGGATGGTCACCGGCATCGACAGATAACGAGTCCGTCCGCCGTCGACGTACACGGTCAGGCTGTGCCCGGTCATCCGCTCGCCGAGATCGAGATCGATCACACCACGGCTATCGGTCGTGGTGTCGATGACGTCGACGTCGCCTTGCAGGTCATAGGTGTGAATCTTGACGTGCATCCCAGCCAACGCCCATTTCTGGGGATCCTCGCGCTGTTGGGTCTGCTGGAACGACTGCGCTCGTGCCGTATTGTCGAGCACCAGCGCTCGAAGAACGACGGGCACACGCTCGGGATCGGCCGGCGAATCGGCCGGCTGGGACTCGGGAATCGCCTGACGAAACGGCGCTGCGATCAGCGTTCCCATCATTGCGGGAGCGAAAAAGAAGAGCGTTCCCATCAACGCGAGAATGAAAACCGAGAACGACCCCGTGACTCGACTCCATGCCCGGCGGCTCATGACGACACCTCGGATTCGTCGCCAGACGACGCGGTATCACTCTCGGGACGGTACGCGTCTTCGGCCGCCGTCAGATCCTCGAGACGTCGGTTGAACAGCACGACTTCTTCCATCGCTCCGCGCCGAAAGTGCTCGTAGTCTCGCTCGTCGATCATCCCGGCATCGCGCTCATGCTCGAGATCCTTGATCCGGCGCATCGCTTTCGCCTTCTCGCGCTTGATCAATCGGCGCGCGTCGTCTTCCGCCATATCCGCGCGCCACGGAAGCGCGACCCCGAACAAGGGAAGCAGCACCCAAGCGAGGCCGATAGTCAGTAAGAACGCCGCGACGGCCCACCAAAGCAACCCCATCAGTCCAGCTCTTCCAGTTCCGTTGCGACGCGATCTAGCTCTGCGTCGCTATACGTGTGATCCGTCGTCGGGACCAATGAGCCCGAAGAACGACTGGATCGAAGCCACAGCGCGATCACCGCACCGGAAATCGATACGGCGAGCACCACCAGAATGATCGGCATGCTGTAGAGCAGTGTCGCTACGCCACCTCCGGAGGGGGACGCGAGAACCCGTCCTCCGTACTCACTCTTCATTCGTTTGAGCACAGTGGCGTCGTCATCCCCTTCGCTAACGTAAATCCGAATCTGCCGTTTCTGACGATCGGCGCAAGCGTCGGGACAGTTCGAGAGCGTTCGCGACCAATTCTCTCGTGGGCACGCACACATGGTCTCGACTTCGAGATTCTGAATTCGACGAATCTGCTCGTGGGTGAATCCCTCGTCAGCGAGGCCGGCCAACTGGCTGCCGTCGTGTCCGTGCGCCGCGGGTTGGGAGACACGGCGCCCCACAGCATTCGCTTCCTCGCCCCCCGTCGTCGCCCCGGCGGCCGGATCACCGGTCGGCGGAACAGCCGCCCCGGAACCCGAACCCGCCGTTTGTGCACGCAGCACGGACGCGGGCGATGCGAAGGACAGCACCATCATCAGCGCGGCCAACCCAAGGCAAAGGATTGAGTCGTGACGACGCTTAGTTTGTGAGGCCAACGCGCCTCCTCCCCATCGGCAAGGCCGCCCACAGGGCGCCTGCGATCATGGTCATCCATCCGACCCAGATCAGTCCCATCAGTGGATTGCGATGGAAATCGAACTGGAAGATGTTGCCTTCCACCGCCTGGAAGAAGACGTACGAGTCTTGAGTGAGTCCGCGGTGGATCGCCGGCTCCGACACTCGCTGCGGTTCCCGACGAAACTTGGTCGTCGGATAGAGCCGAATCTCTGGCACTAACCGCGCGACTTCAGCCCCACGCGCTTCGCCGTCGGTCTCGTACACGACGATGGTGGCCTCGTTCGATTGGTACGGGAGCTCCATGTCGTCCGTCGGCTGCACAGCGTGGAAGGTCTCGAAGACCAACTCGTAGGCGCCGAGTCGATGCCTCGAAGGCATGTCCGACCCCTCGACGTCGGCCGGCGACAGACGGACTTTCTCGTGCTTCACTTTGAACATGCTTGAGTTGACGATACCGATTGCCAACGTCGCGAGTCCGATGTGAACGATGTATCCGCCGTAACGACGATTGTTCTTGGTCAAGAGCATAGCGAACGCTGCGACCAATCCTTCGTCGCGACGCTGGACCCGGCTGCGGATCGTGCGAATCACCTCCCACGACAGCGCGCAGAAGATGAGAGCACCGGCGTAGTTGACGAACGCGGTCGGATACAGCTGAGCGGCGAACGGTAGATTTCCGTCCTCGCCCGCCCGAATCGCGTGAGCCGACCATTGGATACCGGCCGCGACCGGAATGGCGACGAGCGCCGGCCAGCCGAGATTTCGAACGAGCGTCTTCGGAGAGGTTCGCACCCAGCCCATCGCCGGGCCGATCGCCGTCAGAAACAACATGATGATGAACCCAGGGGTCATGACCAAGTTGTAGAACGGAATGGACGCTGTCGTCGCCTGTCCGAACAACTCCAGAGTGAACTTCGGCGCCATGGTCGTGAGGAAGATCGCCAGCGCGAGTCCAACCAAGATCATGTTGTTGATCACGAACACGCATTCGCGGGAGAAGAACGCTTCGACCTTGGCCCGGCCCGAGAAGTCAAAGAAGCGACTCGCGATGAGTCCGGCCCCCACGACGACGACGAGTAACATGAAGCCTAGGAACCAGTGCCCGACCTCACCGGAGGCGAACGCGTGAACCGAGCTGACCACACCCGAACGTGTCAACCAGGTGCCGACCAACGTCGAGATAAACGTCAGCCAAACGAGGATGACGTTCCAGTTGCGCGCCATGTCTCGGCGTTCTTGCAGCATGATCATGTGCAGGAAGGCGGTCGCAGTGAACCACGGGAGGAACGACGCGTTCTCCACCGGATCCCACGCCCAGTACCCTCCCCAGCCGAGGACTTCGTACGCCCAGAGACCACCCAGGATGATTCCGCAGGTGTTGAACAGCCAACCGGCCAACATCCAGCGTCGAGTCTTCTGAACCCAGAACGCGCCCTGCTCTCCCGTGATCAACGCCGCCATGCCGAAGGCGAACGGTACGGTGTAGATCACGAATCCGATGTAGAGACACGGAGGGTGTATCTGCATCCAGTAGCTGACGAGCTGGGGGTTGAGCCCGGCTCCGTCGGTGGGATCGCCGTCGGGGAAGCGGGCCATGAACTGCTCGGCCGGCATCGACTCCTGGAGCGTCTGAAACGGGTCGGCGACGAACGCGATCACGATGAGAAAGAACAGCTGGACGACGGAGAGCACGACGTAGACGTTCGGCTCCATGCGTCGGGCAACCGGATGGTTCTCGTCCTTGCGATACGTGAACGCCACGATGGCGGCCAGCAAACCGACGAGCATCGACCAGAACAGGATCGATCCGTCGAGCCCGGCCCACAGACCAGAGATCTTGAAGGGCAGTGGCAGGGCCCGCTCGGAGTAGTGATGCACGTACTTCAGGTGATAGTCACCCTTGACGAAAGACGTGATCAGACAGAGCGCAGCGAGAAGCGTGCTGCCGCCGGCAAACATGACAGCACGACGGGACGCGACCACCCACGTTCGGTCACGAACGAGCTGGGCCGAGAGCGAAAAGCCGATAGCGAACACGTACAGCGCAAGCGCTAGCACGACGGCGGTCCGACCGAGAGCGATGTGGTCGAAACTGCTGGGATCGCCAAACGCGCGGACGCACCAACTCAACTTGGCGGCGACCGATTCGAAAAAGCCGGTGTCGTTCACGAGGTAACCCGTCGCAGTGGACCCGCGCACCCCACGAATGCCGTAGGTGGCAGCGTGTCGGAGCGAGGGCAGGAACCCGAGCAGAATTGTCCCGCGCGTACCGTCGGCGGGCGCGGTAGCTTAAGAACCGCCCGATGGTTTGGAAAGCGGATGGCTCGGAAAGTCAGGGGATTAAGAGCGCTGTGTCTAAAAGCCGAGTGTCTAAAAGCCGAGTGTCTCAAAGCCGAGTGTTTGAACGCACAGGATTTGCCGGCGCCGTATCGAAAGCGCCGTATCGAAAGCACCACGTTCAAAAGCACAGTGTTTCTGCGTGCACGATCCGGAGCGAGCAAGTGATCACGACTCGTCGCCGCTAGCCTCCGGCTTCTTCGGTTCAGATTTGGCGGGATAACTCGATTCAGCGCTGTACGCGTCCCCGGTACCACCTTCCGCTTCGTATTTCGACGGACACTTGGTGAAGATCTTGTGCCCCGCCAGTCGCCCCGACTCCGAATCGTAGGTTCCGATGACGGCGACGTCGTTCCCGACTTTGAAGATGTCCGGTCGCACGTCATCGATCTCGACTTCGAGCAATGCGGTCGGCCGTTCCCGGTCTTGAACCGTGAACCGCAGCGGACGGACCTCGCTCTCGATCGCGGAGATGACCCCCTGGACCTTGAGTTCTCTGTTGGCGAACTCGGCCGACCGGACCTGATGAACTTGGACTTCCGGGATGCCCATGGTGGCGACCGCCATGCCGATGAGGCCAGCGAAGCCGATGAAGATGATGATTCCCGGAATCAGGACGCGCATGCTCGCTCCTTGGCGGGGACTGTAGCCCCGTGACATCTGAAGAACAGATCATCTGCAGAACGCGCTCGTCTGACCACGCGCGTCGCTGCCCGAAACAACTTAGGTCGATCTACCCGCCCAAACACCGCTGCTGAGAACACCGCCACCGGGAAAGTCCGAGAGCCAGATCCCAACTTGGACAGAGCACCGTCCGGGCCTAGAGGCATCGTACCATGGACCCCGGTAGGTTCGGAAAGCAGAGTGGGATAGTAATCCTCGATCCCGGATCGCATAATCCCTTATCGGCTCGGAAGACACGACTCCGCGCTCCGGATCGACCCAGCGCCCCGTTGTCGGCCGGTCCCGCCCCGGATTTTCTCGGCGGGCCGTCTGGACCCGGGCGATTCTGACCGCAACGTGGAGAAGTCGGCGCCTTTGCGCGCTCTCGCGAGCCGCGCAGGCTCGATCTGGCCGATCCCCAACCGACCCGAACCCAGGAGGCGGTCGCAGTGCCGAGCCTATGGCCTCATATTTGGGCAATCCCGCTAATTTTCGCCCTCGGTTTCGTCGCCGGGTGGGCGATCCGATCGGTGCTCGCCGATTCTTCCCGACCCAACGGCGGTCACGATCTCGACGATTGAAACAAGACCCCCAATGACACAAGCTACGACTCGTCCCGCCACGCTCGGCGAACTCGACCCGTCACAAAACGCCCCGCTCGGTGTGCGCGACGAAATCCGCCGCAACCTCATCGAGCGGCTGCGGGCTGGCACCACTCCCACCGATCTATTCCCAGGAATTGTCGGATACGGCGAAACCGTCGTTCCGCAGCTCATCAACGCGCTGCTCTCGCGCCACGACATCATCCTGCTCGGTCTCCGCGGCCAAGCGAAGACCCGGCTGTGCCGCCAACTGACCGCGCTCCTCGACGAGGTCGTCCCGGTCGTGCCCGGCTGCCCTCTGCGGTCTCACCCCCTCAATCCGCAGAGCCAATTCGCGCGCGAACAAATCGCGGCGGAAGGGTCAGACCTCGTCATCGAGTGGTTGCCACGCGATCGCCGCTACAACGAGAAACTCGCCACCCCTGACGTCTCCATGGCCGATCTCATCGGTGATCTCGATCCGCTGAAAGCCGCCCACGAGAAACTCGACCTTTCCGACGAGCGGGTGATCAACTACGGCATTATCCCGCGATCGAATCGAGGGCTGTTCACCGTCAACGAGTTGCCCGACCTCGCGCCGAGAATACAGGTCGGTCTGCTCAACATTCTCGAAGAGCAAGACGTTCAGATCCGTGGCTTCCCGATCCGGATTGATCTCGATGTGCTGCTGCTCTTCACGGCAAACCCAGAGGACTACACGAACCGCGGCAGCATCATCACTCCGCTGAAAGACCGCATCGCGTCGCAGATCCTCACTCACTACCCAGAGACTCTCGAAGACGCAGACTTGATCACGAGCAGCGAAGCGTGGACCGATCGCGGCGAACTCGAGATATCGATTCCGCCGTTCGTGGCCAGCATTGTCGAGATGATCGCGTTTCAGGGTCGTCGTTCAGAGTACGTCGATCAGAACTCAGGTGTCTCCGCCCGGCTTTCCATCGCGGCCCGTGAGTTGTTGGTCAGCCAGGTCGAACGCCGAGCTGTCACCCTGCCCGACACCAGCCCGGTCGCGCGCGTCATCGACATCACGCAGGTGGTTCCCGCGATCACCGGAAAGCTGGAACTCGTCTACGAGGGTGAGCAAGAGGGAACCATTCAGATCGCCCGCCGCTTGGTGACCCAGGCGACCCAGGAGGTGTTCGACCAGCACTTCCCCGACGTGATCTCCGAAGGGCGTGAGGGCAGCGACGACGCCGACCGCTACAAGCCGACACTCGACTGGTTCGCCAGCGGCAACCGCTTGGAGTTGGGCGACGACATGAACGACGCCGACTACCGAGCTGCGCTCGACGCAGTACCGGGGCTCGGCACATTGGTCGACGAGTTCCTACCTTCGGAGTCGCCACTGCACCGCGCCGCCGCCATGGAGTTGATTCTCGACGGATTGCACGCTCACTCGATGCTGGCTAAAGAGGATGCGATCCGCGGCTGCGCCTACACCGACATGCTCGGGATCATGATGGAGGGACTCCGGTGAGGATCCGCTACCTCGATCAAAAGGCTGGCATGCGAAATCTCGTCGACCGCATGAAAGTCCTGATGAAGTTGTTCTCGTTCTTGCTCGTCAGGGAGGACGGGAATGCTCAGCGCGCGCTCGAGATCCTGGAGATGATTGCCGAGCGCCACGGACTCTTCGATGAAGGCTTTACCTTCGAGGACTTCAAGAAACAGCTCGCCGAGCAGCGCTACATCGCAACTTCCCCCACCGGCATGAGCTTGACGCCCAAGGGCGAGCGCTTCGTGCGTTCCTCGACGCTGGACCAAATTTTTGGCGGCCTCGACCTCGGAAGCGACGGGCAGCACCGCACGTCGCATCTCGGCGAACGCGGAGAGCGGCTCACCGAAACACGCCCTTACACCTTTGGCGACGAAGTCCAAGACATCGATTTCAACCGATCGTTCATGAACGCGCTCCTTCGAACTCAGGGCGACTCGTCCCTTCCGAGCCACTCGCTGGGACTCACCGAGAACGATCTCGAGGTGTACGAAACCGAGCACCACACCTCCATCGCAACGGTGCTCATGCTCGACGTCAGCCACAGCATGATTCTGTACGGCGAAGATCGCATCACTCCGGCGAAACGGGTCGCACTCGCACTGACGGAATTGATCCTGACGAAGTATCCCAAAGACGCCTTTCACGTGGTGCTGTTCGGCGACGATGCACGGGAGATCTCGGTCAAGGATCTGACGTACGCGGGGGTTGGCCCGTACCACACGAATACCCACGCCGGGCTGCGCCTAGCCCGCCACATCCTCATGAGGAAGAAGCACGCCAACAAACAGATCTTCATGATCACCGATGGCAAGCCGACGGCGCTGTTCGAAAACGGCGAGCTGTACCTCAACCCGTTCGACCTCGACCGCAAGATCGTGAACAAGACGTTGGACGAAGCGGCCGAGTGTCGGCGCTACGGAATCCCCATCACCACGTTCATGATCGCCAAGGATCCGCATCTCGTTCGCTTCGTCGAGCGCTTGACGGAAACGAATAACGGACGCGCATTCTTCTCGTCGATCGACCACCTCGAACAAACGGTGTTCGTCGACTTCGTCCGCAACCGCCGACGACGGGTGAATTGAGATCATGACTTCGACAAAACCCCCGATCGATCGCTGTCGACTCATCGCGTTCGATCTCGACGGCACGTTGATCGACTCCCTTCCAGAGATCGCGGCCGGCGTGAACGCGGTGCGCACGCGGCACGGCCTCCCCGAGCTTAGCCAGTCCGCGGTCCGCGCCGCGATCGGCTCCGGGGCGCACGCCCTGATCGAACGCACCATGACTGACGTCGTCACCGCCGATCGCACGCTCGAGCAGCTCTACGATCAGTTCATGGCCGAGTACCGAGTCCGCTGCGTGCACCCGACTCTGTACCCCGGCGCGGCGAAGTTTCTGGCGTATTGCGCGCCGCGCCACACGCTCGCCATTCTCACGAACAAGGCGCTCGAGATCACTCACCGCACCATCGACGCCCTCGCGCTGTCCACGCCGTTCGCCGCGATCGTCTCTCCCGAAAACGCGAGAGCCGCGAAACCGGATCCCGCCGGGCTGCTCGGACTGTTGGAAGACTTGGACGTCACGCCGGATGAGGCGATCATGATCGGAGACTCTGAGAACGACTTCGGCGCCGGTATCGACGCGGGAGTCTTCACGATCGGCATGCGCGACGGCTACTATCACGGCGGTCAGCCGGAGCCAGACCTGTGGGTCGACGGCTTTGCGGCGCTACTCGACTGCTGGAAGAATTGAACAACTCCGCCCGGGCCGATACCGGCCGCAACCGAACGGAACGCGCCATCGAACCTACTGCGTCAGAGGCTCGACGATCGACTCAGCTCATCCGCCGCGCGACTTCGGTCATGCTGTGCGCCGTCGCCATCGGAATCAGCGGAGGCTCGACCACTCTCGCTCGCGGGCAAAGCGACGACGCGGCCGAAACCAAGGAGCATTGGTTTCAGTACTTTCGTGGAGAACAACAAGTCGGCGTGCTCAAGGTCGAAATCACGCGTGACGAGGAATTTCTCATCGTGCGGGACCTCTTGGTCGTCTTCGATCACGAAAAAGAGATCCTGATTCAGTCGGAGATTCGCTACCGCGGAGCCGGCAGTGCGCTTCGCCCCGCCCGCGCCTCGTTCGGAGTCACGCGCGGGAACGAGATGTGGCTCGACGGAAGCTTGAAGTTCGAGAAGGACCATGTCCTGGAGGCGTACCGCAAGACTCGCGACGGCGACCTGATCGAGCGTCGGCACTCCTGGAGCCCGAAGCCGTTTCTCACGTTCAGCAGCTTGCCGTTCCTCGCCCCCGAGTTGCTTCGGCGTCCGGGCGAAGTCGAGATCGTCTTCCCCGCAATCCCGCGCGGCCTGCGTGGGCCCGTGATCGAGAACGCGATGGCGTCGTACAAGCTCCAGCGAACCGAAGGCAAAGAGTACGAACTTCGCGTGCGCGGCAACAGCCGCAAGGATCAACGTACCATGGTAGCGAAGATCAAAGACGGCAAGGTTCTGGAGATCTCACTCGAACCGCAGTTTCGATTCGTCGCCAGTCGTCGCGGAGTGTGCACGAGTTGGCACTCAAAGCGCGCGAAGACTCTCCCGGGCGACGTCACCCCCAAATCGGGCGGCTAGCACAACCGCCGGGCGGCTAGCACAAAATGCCGCGCGGCTAGCACGAACCGCGCGCGGCTAAAGCCCGGATTATTCATGAAGCGGAGTCGTGACGCGCCCGAAAGGGCGCCCATCGTGCCGAGCGCGTATAGCAGAGGACAATCGAAGAATGATCAACGGAACACAGGCTGTGATTTCCGTGAAGATCAAGGCGCGACGCCGAAGTCGACCTAGTGGTCTTCAAGAAGGAGCAACGCAGAGATTCACGGAAAGCGCAGCCTGAGCGGCTTCGCTTCATGAATGATCCGGGCTCTAGAACCGGTCGCCCTCTTGGGGACCGTTCTCGGTCAGGGTGAGGATTTCGATACCGGTCTCGGTCACGAGGACGGTGTGCTCGAACTGGGCCGATCGCATTCCGTCAGCAGTGCGCACGGTCCAACCGTCTTTGCGGTCGAGCGCCGTCTGCCACGTGCCTTCGTTGATCATGGGCTCGACGGTAAAGCAGTACCCCGGTTGCAGGCGAATATCCTCGTGGCGCGGATGAGGATAGTGAAGCACGCTCGGATCTTGATGGAACTTGCGGCCGATCCCGTGACCTTGGTACTCCTTGACCACCGAGAACTTGTGGCGGTGCGCCTCGCGCTCGATCGCGCGACCGATGTCGTTGACGCTTCCGCCCGGGGTGATCGCGCGAATCCCGAGGAACAGACAGTCGAACGTGACTTGCACCAGGTCGCGCGTCTTGTCGCTGACCTCGCCGATCATGAACGTCTCGGATTGATCGCCGTACCAGCCGTCGACGATGGTCGTGAGGTCGACGTTGATGATGTCCCCGTCGCGAAGGACTTGCTTGTCGGACGGGATTCCGTGACAGACGACTTCGTTGACACTGGTGCAGATGGTCTTCGGATATCCGAGGTAGCCGAGGCACGCCGGAGTATGACCGTGGTCGCGCGTGTACTGATCGGCCCGTCGATCCAGCTCTTCGGTGGTGACTCCGGGCACGACGAATTCGCGCATGTGGTCCATCAACTGGGCGTTGAACTTGCACGCCTTGCGCATGGACTCGCGCTCGACCGGGCTGAGACTCAGCGGGTCGCGCCGTCGTGAGCGGCCGAGCGTCGGCAATCCGGAGGATTCCGACACTTGCCCGGCGGAAACGGTGGAGGGGTTCCCGGCCCGGTCGGCCTCGAGGTGACACTGCTTGTATTTCTTGCCGCTCCCGCAATAGCAACGGTCGTTGCGGCCAGGTTTCTTCTCTGACATGACGGTCGTTATACTGTCCCGCTGGGAGGGGTGCCATTGCAATCGAGCGCAACGCCCGGAGGAGACCAAGTGCCGATCCGGCCATTTGAAATCGATGCCGATATCCGCCGCGCCGAGACACCGCCGGCCGAGTTCTACCGATCCCCCATGGATCACTATCGGCTGCCGGAACGCGTTTTCGCCAGAGGATGGCACCCGATCGCGGCGAGTTTGCATTCGGGACGTGGCTCCTGGGCCGCGCCGACGGTGCTCCTGCCTGGAGTCCTGGACGAGCCGATCGCTCTGGTCTCGGACCCGCGGGGAACCGTCCGCTGCCTCTCCAACGTCTGCACCCACCGCGGCAATCTGGTCGTCGAGTCCGCGGGCGACGTCTCCTCGCTCAAGCGCGGGTACCACGGTCGGCGCTTCGAACTAGACGGCACCTTCCGATCGATGCCGTGCTTCGCGGAGGTCGAGGACTTCCCGACAGAGCGAGATCACCTCCGCGAGCTACCGCTCGAATCGTTCGGCCCGGTCCGTTTCGTCAGTCTCGATCCGGCGGTTTCCTTCTCCGACTGGATCGACCCCGCCCGTCGACGATTGGCCGGGCTACCGCTCGACGAGCTGCAACACGATCCAGCTGCTTCGAGAAGCTACGACGTGGAAGCTAACTGGGCCCTCTACGTCGACAACTACTTGGAGGGGTTTCACATTCCGTTCGTGCACGAAGAACTCGCCGAGGCAGTAGACCTGTCGACGTACCGAACCGAGCTGCATCCGTACGGAGTCCTTCAGGTCGGCTTGGCGAGCGAGGGTGACCTGGCGTTCGAACTGCCGGCCAGTCACCCCGACTTTGGCCAACGCGTCGCCGCGTATTGGTGGTGGCTGTTTCCGAACACCATGCTCAACTTCTACCCGTGGGGTCTTTCGCTCAACCGCGTCGAACCCGACGGGCACACACGCACCCGAGTCTGCTACGAAGAGTATCTCTGGGATGCGTCGCTGCGCGGTGAGGGAGCGGGCGGCGACTTGGACCGGGTAGAGAAGGAAGACGGCGCGATCGTCCAGCAAGTGTCGCAGGGAATGCGCTCGCGAATCTACGATCGTGGTCGCTACTCCGTCACACAAGAACTCGGCGTGCACCAGTTCCACCGGTTGCTCGCCGAGTTCTTGTTCCGTGACGACGCTGAGTGAAGAGCCGAAGCTAGCGCTTCGCGCTCTCGCTGCTCGCGGCGACGATGTCGAGTTGGAATTTCGCGGTGGCGCTGTCGACCGTCACGAACTTCTCCCCCATCCAGATCTGACCGATGAGCTTCGCGCGAATCGTGTACTGCCCGCTTGCGAGCCCCGCCGGAATTCGGAACTTCTGCTTGGCGTTGAACGATCCGGTGTACGCCATCTTGTCGACCATCTCGAGCGTCCCGGAGGACCCGAACACCTCTTGCTGACCGACCTTGATTCCCGGTGACGCTTCCACCGATCCGTCGAACTCGAGGACCGCGTAACGTTTGCCGTTCTCGACGCGGTCGATGCCCTCGTAGCGCAGGACACTCCGGAACACGGGCGGCCCGGTGAGACCGCGCTCGACGAAGGCGTGGAACGCCTCGTAGTTCGTCGTGTAGTCCGATCGGGTGATCTCTAGCCCGGACTTCTGATCCAGCACGATGTAGGTCGGGTTCGCGTTGAGACCGGTGATCTCTTTCTGGGCGACCTTGTACTCATCTTCTAGTCCGGTCGGCTCGTCCGTGAAAATTTCGACTAGCTCGTACTCTCGTAGCAACTCTACGAGATCGGGACGAACGAAGAAGCCTCGTTCGATGTCCCGACAGTTGGGTCAGGTGTGCCCCGTGAAGTTGACGAAGATGCGTTTGTCGCCGTTCCTCAGCTTGGCGAACGTCTCATCGAGATTTGTCTTGGTCTCGAAGGAGTGGACTTGCCACGGCAGCGCGCGCGCATCTGGCTCGAACACCGTGCCCCACAGATTGCTCTCGCGTATCGCTTCGATGGTGCGCGTGCGCCACGGTTTCTCTTCGCCCTCGGCGTACTCCTTGTGCGCGTTGTGATCCACAAAGAACGATTCGGTGATCTGCGCTTCGAGCCCACCCGCGATCAGTCGACCCGTCGAACCGTACAGACAGTAAACGGTGATCCCGACGAAGATCGCCACGAATCCGTAGCGGGCCAAGCTACGCTTCCCGATCGGGGAGTCGTGCTTGAACTTGAAGAGGCCAAACAGGTAAGCGGCGGTCAGCGCAAAGATGATCGCCCAGATAAAGAGGATCAGCTCTCGGAACAAGAGGTTCGCTCCGAAGAAACCAAACGGCACGATCGAGAAGAACTTGAACGCGGCCGCCAACTCGACAAAGCCGAGCACAATCTTGACGCTGTTCAGCCAGCCACCCGATCGGGGCATGCCGGTGAGGATCTTCGGAAACAGGGCCAAGCAGAAGAAGGGGATCGCGAACGTCGCGCTGAACGAGACCATCCCCACCAGCGCCAGCCACTGCCCTCCCCCGGTGACCGACAGAGCGAGCAGCGTCGCGACGATCGGCCCCACGCAGGTGAACGTCGTGACCGAGAAGATGAAACCCATCAGAATGACGCCGAGGAAGCCTCCCCCGGAACCGGCTCCGCTGACCTTGGTGGTGAACCAAGACGGCAGAGAGATGTCGTAGTAGCCGAACAAGCTGAATGCGAAAACGACGAACACCGCACCCAGAATCAGATTGATCCACGGATTGGTCGCGAACCACATCCCCGCGGTCTCGCCTAGAACCAAGGAGGCGACGAAGCCGATCCCGGTGAAGGTGACGATGATCCCGAGCGCGAACACAACCGCCAAGATGTAGACGTTGGTCTTCTCGTCTTCGGCGTGCTTCGTGAACATGCTGACGGTGATCGGGATCATGGGGTAAACGCACGGCGTCAAGAGCGCGAGCAGCGCGCCGACGATCCCAAACAGAATGATCGCCAAGAATCCACGGTCAGCGGTCTGATTGACGAAGCTGCCTTCGATCGCCGGAATCATGATGTCCGGCTTCAGCACCTTGCCGTCGAGTTCGAGCACGAACTCATCGCCGGGCTTGAACGTCCCGCCGCTGGGAACCTTCGCTTCGATCATGAACGCCGCGTCCGTGTCGACTTTCTTTTTCTTGGTGAAGTCTGTCGGGACGACGCTAACCGAGTCGCTCTTGCCCGCTTCGACGACGTGAACTTTCACTTCGAAGGTGTCGGGCAGAAACACATCGGGCTTGCAGCCATTGGCATCGCACAGCAGGTACCCGAACAAGAATCGAACAGTCGTCTCCCCTAGCTCCGCATCGGCGGGAACGTCGATCGGCAGCTCGAACACCGGCTTGCCCTCGAGATGCAAGCTCTCGCCGTGTTCGCTCGGTTCGGAAAGTTCGACTAAGTCGCCGCCGAGCTTGAGCGGTTTGATCGACGGCGCCGTCACCGTCGTTCGCTGTTTTTCGGCGGGGTCGTAGATCGAGTAGATATGCCACCCGTCGGTGATCTCCGCTTCGAAGCGGACTTTGAACGTCTGACCGCGCTCGACCACCGCCGGCCACAACGCGGTCACTTTGAGATCTTGCTCCTCGTCGGGTGACGCAATCGTCTGACGGTGCCGCGCCGGCCCGGAGGCGACGATCGGATCGCCGACCTTGACGTTCACCTTGTAGTCGAGGGAAACCGGCGGCAGGCACATGTTCGCGTCGCAGATCTGGTACGTGAACGTGACCGGAATCGAATGCACCCCGTCGGCGAGCCCGTCCGGCGCTCGCAGCGGAATCTTGAAACTCGCGGCACCGTAGTGCTCGAGCATGGTGCCTTCCATGAGCTCGCTGTAATGCGATTTGGGCTCGCTCTCGCTCGGTTCACCGATCACTTCGAACGGAGACTGACCCACCGTCACCGAGGTCGGTACGCCGAGCTTCTCCTCGAGGAGCAAACTGTACATGTGCCAGCCGGACTCGATCTTCGCGTCGAATTCCAGCTCGAACTCAGTACCAGCCTTCACACCGTTGACGCCCCGCGCGGTCACGACGACATATTCCTCGGCGTCGGACTGGGTCTCTTCGAAACGAACCTCGGCGCTGGCCCGGTTCACCGGAACCTGCAGGTCCAAGGTGACGGGCGGCAGGCACATGTTCGCATCGCAGATTTGATAGGTGAACTGAACCGGCACCAGCTGCGCCCCGGCGGGAGCGCCAGCGGGCACTTGCATCGGTACCGAGAACTTCGCGGTACCGTAGTGCTCGAGCATCATCCCGCCCATGAGTTCGCTGAAGTGGGACTTCGGCTTCGACTCGGTCGGCGGTCCCGTCGCCTTGAACGCGGACTCTCCGACGGTGACCTTCGTCGGCACCCCGAGCTTCTCGTCGAGGTGCAGGCTGTACAGGTGCCAGCCAGACTCGATCGTCACCTCGAAGTCGAGCGTGAACGTGGCGCCGTCTTCGAGCCCGTGGGCTCCGAGCGCTTTGACCGTGACGTACTCGTCCTTGTCCGACGCCACGACGAACGGTCGATCGGCAGCGGTCACGGGAGCAGCAACGATGCAAGTCAGCGCGATCAGCAGTGCAATGCGCATAGGCATGGAGTGAAACCTCGTCAGAGACCCCGAAGCGGGACGTCAGGGTGCAAGGAAAGCGGGTGTGGTAAGCGCGAACAACGGCGGAACACGATCGCGGGATCCAAGAGTTCCGAAAAGTCCGGTGCGAGGCGCGATGGTAGCGCGGAAGGGGTCCAGCACAAGGGTTCCGACAAGCCGTTCCGGAAGCGCTTCCCTTGGCTTTCCGTGACACATACCATTGCGGAGTCGACAGTTGAGTCCTTGCCCCAAGTCGAATCCGGCTGGTCCCACAGTTTCATGAAGACAACGCCGCTCACCGCTCTCGTCCTCGACATTTCGCGCTCGCGAAAAAAGGACACCGACCTGCACGCCTTCCTCAAGGAGCGAACGCTCCAGGTGAAGTCGATGCGGGATCCGCGCCGCGGGGCCGAGATCCTGCGCAAGGGAATGGTGCAGCTCGTTCTGCTCGTCGTCGGCCGGCGGTCCTCCCACGATCCGGTCGAGGTTCTCGACCGATTTCACGCGGCGAACTCGGACATACCCGTCATCGTGATCAGCCCCCGTCCGAAGCTCGACGAGGCGGTCAGCCTGGTCCGCGGCAACGCGTACGACTATCTCGATCGCAAAACGCTCTGGGTCGACCTCGAGAAGTCGATCTCCCGCGCGATTGCGGACAAGGGATACACCCTCTCCCGGGAGGAGAAGCTCAACGAGACACTCGGCGAGCGAATACGGTCGTCACGACTCGAACAAGAGCTCACGCTGAAACAGCTCTCCACCCGGGCCGGGGTGTCGATCAGCTTGATCTCACAAATCGAACTCGCGCGGTCGAATGCGTCGGTCAGCACGTTGCACAAGCTCACACGAGCGTTGAACCTCTCCCTCGAGCAGCTCTTCGCGGACTTCTAGAACGGGACTCGACTCATGCTTCAACTGACATGCCGGTGCGGCTGGTCGAAGAGCTTCGACCCGAGCCAGATCGGGATCCAGATCAATTGCCCGGAGTGCGACAGGGACTTTCCCATCACTGACGACCCGGTCGCATTCTCGGCCCGCAACACAGGCGTCGCCGAGCTGAGTTTCGCCGAAGAGATCGAGGTTCCCGAGGAGCCGAAGCAGTCCGCTCCTCGAACACCGCGTCCGAACCCGGGATCGAGTCATTCGCCGGGAGCGTCGGTCAGCTACCGCCCTACCACCGGCTCGCGAACACTGCGCAACATGAAGAAGGAGCGCCGCGTCTCGCAGCAACGTAGTAGCGTGATCCCTATCGTGCTCATCCTCGTCGGAGTCGCCATCGTCGGCGCGATCGCGTTCAGCGTGCTGAGGAGCTCCGATCGGACCGCTAGCCTCGAGCAGTCTCGCGCGGTCACCGAGCAAGCGATCGAAGCGCTCAAAGAGGCGACGACCGCGAGCGCACTGGGCTACTTCACATCCGCCGTCAGCTCCCAAACGGTGCTCACCGACTTTGCGGAAGTTCGCGAAAAGCTGGGGCACACGAACTTCGAATTCAAGCGGACCGACGCTCCGGCAAAGGGGTCGTTCGAAGCGGTCACGATCGTTTACACTGCCAAACAGAGAAGCCGCGGGGTCGAATGCAAGTTCGACGTCGTTCGCGTGGCAGGCAACTGGAAGATCAAGTCCTACTCGCTGCGAGATATGACCCCGACCGAACTTTGACCCTTCGCCTCACGGAAACGCCGAGTAAACATGCCGCTGCGAACTAGCTTCTCCCTACCCGACCGAGAGCTGACTGCCCCGCTGTTCTTCATCGGACCCGACGTCGTCGAGTCTCGAGAGTTCGTTCTCGAGGTCGCTACTCGTGTTCAAGAAATTGCCGAGGCACGCGGGATCTCCGTCGTGTTCAAAGCGTCGTTCGAGAAGGCCAACCGTTCGTCCGCGAGCTCATACCGCGGGCCAGGCATCGAAGAAGGGCTGTCAGTACTCGACGAGGTTCGCCGAACCACCGGGCTGCCGGTCATGTCCGACATTCACGGCCTCGAACAAATCGACGCCGCGGCGCAGGTGCTCGACGTCATCCAGATCCCAGCGTTTCTATCGCGCCAGAACGCACTTTTGGAGGCAGTCGCGGCGACCGGCAGGACCGTCAACCTCAAGAAGGGCCAGTTCCTCTCTCCGTGGGACATCCCGGCGCGAGTCGACGTGCTGCGATCAGCCGGGGCGCACGAAGTATTGATCACCGAACGTGGTGTCTCCTTCGGCTACCAACGTCTCATCAACGACTTTCGCGTGATTCCGATCACTCACGGAACCGGGGCCGGATTGATCTTCGACGCCACGCACAGTGTGCAGACACCCGGCGGCGCGGCGGGCAAGAGCGGCGGGGAACGCCCCTTCATTCCAGTCCTGGCGCGGGCGGCCGCGGGAGCCGGGGCGGACGGATTCTTCTTCGAAGTACATCCGAATCCCGAGGACGCCTTGTGTGACGGCCCGAATTCGCTCCCACTCGACTCGCTCGAAGCGGTGCTCGATCAGATCACGCCGATCACCCGGGTGGTGAGAGAACTTCCGGAGCTCGATCTTCAATGACGTCGGACGACGACGAGCCCTTCCGCATCTCGGTCATCATTCCGGCGATCAACGAAGAAGACTCCATCGCACTGGTGATCGGGGACCTGCCTCTCGAGAAACTCGATCGAGTGATCGTCGTCGACAATGGCAGCACCGACGATACCGTCGAGCGAGCGCAACAGTCCGGCGCAATCGTGGTACGGGAAGATCGCCGCGGCTACGGGTCCGCATGTCTCGCCGGAATCGCCGCCCTGCCGGAGGCGACCGACATCGTCGTGTTCCTCGACGGGGACTATTCGGATCACCCTGAGGAGATCGTAGATATCCTTGCGCCGATTCAATCGGATGCCGCCGACATGGTGATCGGATCGCGAATGAATGCGCGTTGCGAACCCGGAGCGATGCTACCGCAGGCCACGTTCGGGAACCGACTCGCGGTGTTTCTCATTCGGCTGTTCTTCGGGCAACGCTACACCGATCTCGGCCCGTTCCGCGCCATCCGAAAGAGCTCCCTCGACCAGCTAGAAATGGAAGACACGAACTTCGGTTGGACGGTCGAGATGCAGATCAAAGCGGTTCGCCACGGCTTGCGCATCACCGAGGTCCCGGTCCGCTACCGCAAGCGTGTCGGTAAGTCGAAGATCACCGGGACGATCAACGGGACGATTCGCGCGGGATACAAGATCCTCTACACGATCTTCCGCTACGGACTGTGGAAGAGATAGAGCGTCGAGATGGCGAACAGCCGCCAACCGGAACGCCGAGCGTCGGTGCTCGTATCAAGGTGCTCAATCGATGGACACCCAGCGTTCCGGTCGACGACTGTCGACCAACTTCGTTGCTCAGGGCGCGGTCCGACTAGTCGGTAGCCGCCGTTTGAGGCTTGCTAGAAACCGGGAAAAACTCCAAAAGGGTTCGCCCAAGATTCTTGTCTTCTGACTCGATCTTCACGATCCCGATCCCGGCACCGTAGTAAATCTTCTGCCAAGTCGTGTACTGCCGGTCTGCTCCGCCGTCGATCGCATTCACGCTATGCACGACCAAGTAGTCCTCGATGGTTCCACCCGGCAGCGCCAGGGGATCGTTCGGACGGCTCAGCTCACGCGTGAATCGCATCGCTCCCTTTTCCCAAGACCACTTTGCCCCTTCGGAGAGTGGGTAACGAAGCGCAACCTCGGCCGGAGGTGACTTCTCGAATCCGTTGAGAACGTCGCCGCCACGCATGTAGACCGTGCGCGTGTGACCGCGGCGGACGTTGTCCGGACGGATCTCGATATCGATCTTCCAACCGCCACCGTCGAGCGGCGTCAGCATGGTGACTTCGTGCTCCTCGCGCCGACCACCAGGAACCTCGTACACCCAACGCGTCCCAACTTCGTGCGGGAAGTACCGTGACAACGATGCATACGACAGCGTCGTCAACCGGATCATGTCGTTCGCGGCGGCGTCACCGGCGGCGGTTCCGCCTTCGGCCAAAGCGTCCGGGTTCTTGGTCGCGTCGAGGTTGCGCAGGAAGATTCCGCGCAGCTCAGCCACGCGGTTCGAGATTTCATCCGCGGTCGCGACTTCTCGCAACTCGTCGCGGACAACGCCCGACAACTCTTCCAACATTTGATCGCGTCGCTCCGGGTAGGCGTCTCGGATGATCTCCGCGGCGCGCAGCACTCGAAGCGTTCGTCGCATGGCGACGTCGTCACGAACTCGATCTTGAACGGCGCGCAGCAGCTGATCGATGTCCGCCGGGCGCGCCAGCACGTCCCACCGCTTCGCTTCGTTGAACGCGTGCTCGGCCAGCTCTAGCTGACTCGTACTCACCAGACGGCAACCCATAGACTGGAACCGCTCGGAGATGCGGCGCCTCGCTTCGGGGTCGCCCCGGAAGACCGCTGCGCTCTTGGCCGCCCATGACCGTAGCGGAACGAAGTCACCCTCGGAAAGGCCGCGGCGGAGGTGGTGCTCGATGAGGGCAACCCGACGCGCTTTCCACTCACTGTCTCGATCCGAATCGAGAGCTTGCAAGGTATCGATGGCGACCAAGGCCTCTTCAATGTGGCCGCTCGTCTCACTCTCGCGCAATCTCCGCTCGAGGATACGCAACTCGACGGGCCGCGACTGAAGTCGAGCCCAGGGGAACCGCTCGTTCATCTCGTTGACGGCAGCCTGCGCCGCTTCCCAGTCGGTGCTGGACAGAGCGAGCTCTGCGCGATGGAGAATCTTTCCTTCTCGACACCACGGGCTGCGAAGGAGCGAATCAGAACGGACATATGCGGCCCACGCTTCTTCGGCGACTCGTTGATCTACCGGCCACCAGAGCTGAACGCGCTCGTACTGGGCACGTTCGATCGGGTACTCCAACGTGTACATCTTCTCCGACACTTGAGCCGCGCGGCGGGCGAAGCCACCGCGTCGATAACACGTCGCGGACACCTGGAGAGCCAGGGAATCATCCGGAGCGGAGGTTTCGAGCCACAACGCGAGCGAGATCGCCTCGCGCGCTTGCCCGCGTTCGGACATCAACTGCGCGCGCAAGATCTGCGGGTCGGGCCAGGACGGTTCCATTTGCAGCAAGCGTGAACTCGTCTTGATCGAGAAGTCCCAATCGCCGCGCGCCGCCTCGGCCAAACAGGTGCGATAGACCCGCACGCTTTCTGCCGCAACCCCCGCGAAATCGAGTCGCCCTTGCAGCTGTCGAAGAACGTCCTTCGTCGAGCTACCCGGCGCTTGCTTCTTCGGTCGCTCCACAGCAGAGCGCTCGGCACCGACTTCCAACGTCGTGTACACGTCGTTCTGAGGAATGACGACAATGCGGTCACCAACACGAATGCGGTAGTCGCCAGTCTCATTAGGTTCGAGCAGTTCACCCGTAATGGTGTCTCCGCTCTTGAGGTGAAAGCGAACGGACTCTGCAGTACAGACCGTGCTGAGTGAGACGAACGCCATGCCGACCGTGGCTACAAGCGCGAATCTCGAGAGTGACATCCTAATCATGAACTGAACTCTTCCTTGAGAGCGTCATCGTGAGCACCAATGCGTATTGATACTTCGGCCGTTCATGTCGCGGAGCTGAATAGAGATAGTGAATGCCGCTCGAGTTATCGGATGTCGGTCGATCACCACGGGGAACGAACAGCAAGAAACCCCGCTGAACAGACCGTTCGGCGGGGTTCACTCGGTAGAATTTTCGCTGAGACGAGCTTACGGAAGCGCGATCGCCTCGATCTCGAGCGCGTCTATCCCTCGGTCGTAGAATCGCACGTCGTCGAGTACACCGTCAAAGTACCGCGTGTAGTAAGAGTTCCACGAGTATCGGCCGACGTCGAGAGGTTGCCCGT
Source organism: Planctomycetota bacterium (assembly GCA_021776775.1). GTDB lineage: Bacteria > Planctomycetota > UBA8108 > UBA1146 > JAJFFE01 > JAJFFE01. The sequence goes on from JAJFFE010000257.1 coordinate 32,458, forward strand.
TGTCGCGTGGCGGGCCGACCGACAGCGACGCTTCCTCGACACCGTCGAGGTAGAGAGTCACGGTCCCGTCGGCGGTACGGGTCACCGCAACGTGATGCACACCTGAATCGACGATGGTCACCCCATCGACGAGGCTGGCCGACGTCGCTCCGATCGGCCACGACTCGAACCGCAACCGTCCGCCGTTGAACGGGGACACAAGAAACATCCAGCCGCGTTCGCCGGCACCCTGCTTGGAAGCGATCGGCTGCCGATCGACGACAGCGTCGATCTGAATCCACGCTGCAATCGTGAACTCCGTCGCTCCAGCCGAAGGAAAGTCGCCTAGGAGACTCCCATCCTGTCGCTGAAACCAGTCGTTGGAGAAGTCGGTCGCGTTTCCGACCGACGTCAATCCAGGGACGAGGGACGGACACGAGGAGCACGTCATGGTGTTCCCGGTACCTGACTCGTCAGCGCCCGTTCCGTCGTCCAGCGTCAAGTGGAGAACGGGACCACTGCCCGGAACCGGAGGCGGTGGGGGCGGCGGCGGCGGTACCGATGTGAAGAACGCCGACAACCGTCCTCCGGTTGACGTATCCGCAAACTCAGGCTTGATCTCGACGTGCTCGAGCACGCGCGACTTCAGCACCGGAGTGGTGAGGCTCGGGTTCATCCACAGCAGCCGCGCAGCAACCGCGACGACTTGCGGAACCGAGAAGCTAGAGCCGTCGACGCTCTTGTAGCCGGTGGGGTCGGTCCAAAGGGGATGGCCCGCCAACTGAGCGGTGGTCCAGATATCGGTACCAGGCGCCGCCAGATCGACGAGTTGCCCGTACGAAGCGGTCGATGCGAGCGTATCTGCCTGATTACTCGCGGTGACGACGATCTTGTTCGGGCTGACACAACTCGGTGGATAGCGGTAGTTCGGCGGGTCGAGGCTGATACCTTCGTTACCACTCGGGCAGACGAACAAGAGACCGGAGTTGTCTATGGCATCGTTCAAATCAGGAAACGATCCGGGCTGGTCCCAGCCAGCAATTCCCCACGCCTCGGAGACGAACACCACGGCCTGAATGACTTGAGCGTTGTTGTTCGCGGCATACTCGATGGCGTCGATCAACCGCTGCTCGGTACCGGTCCCGTTGCATCCGAGGACTCGCAGGACCATGAACTGAACGTGGTCCGCCGCACCGGCGATACCGACCTCGTTGTTCGAAACCGCGCCGAGCACACCCGCCGTCGTCGTGCCGTGCCCATAGCACGGGTCCGTCGGATCCGCGTCCGCGTCCGCGAAGTCCCAGCCGTGGACGTCGTCGACATAACCGTTGCCATCGTCGTCAATCCCGTTGCCAGGAATCTCGCCGGGGTTCACCCATAGATTGCCCGCGAGATCCTCGTGTGTCAGGTCCATGCCGCTGTCGATGAGCGCGACAACAACCGAACGCCGAGGCTGCAACTGCCATTGATCCACGAGAATCGGGTCTCCGAGACAGAGAATGCACGCAAGAATGATGGACATATGACGACAGCTCCAAAGCTGAGTTATTGGGGATAGTCCGTCGGCTCGGGGAGCGACCTGAGAAGGATCATTATCGCGGATGAGATCCGGCAAGTCGCGCGGGGGGATGGTTTCGCATACCCGAAGACAGAAAAAAAATGAAAAGGGTTACCTGCGTAGCACTTAAATCAAGGGCTCAGCATAGCGCCCAGCCGTCGAGGGGCGCCCAGTCCAGACGCGCCAGTCACGACGCTCTAACGCCGGCGGCCGAGGGCATCCAAGCGCGGCGAGAGCTGGCCCGTTTTCCCCGACCCGGGCGCTTTCCCGTCGGTGGTCGGCTTTCGCGAGAGCTTGAGCTCAGCCAGACGGGTCTCGATCTCGGCGGCGAGTGAATAGCCCTTGTCGACTCCCACCTTCTTCACCGCGGTCAAGAACTCGGACTCGCCCTCGCGAACCTCGAACCTAGGAAGCCGGCTCAAGAGCCATTTGACCGTCGTGGTGTAGGAGTCGTTGGATTGCGAGGAGTCGGTGACCGCGGCCAGCGCCGAGGCGAAGTCGCCTTCACTGAGACCGACCAAGATCGAAACGCGAGCCTTCGAATCGTCGGCGTACGCCGTCAGCTCTTCGATCGGGAAATCTACCGCGTCGCCGCTGACCGCCGCCAAGATGCGACGAGTCCGGTTTTCAACAATCTGGAGCTTCTTGCGCTCATCTTCCACGCTCTTTTGAGCGGCGGCGTTGGACGACAACCGGTCGAGACACGCCCACTCGATGATCCACCAGCGCGTGAACACTTCGGCCGGAGGCGAACTGTCTGCGCCAAACACCCAGAAACCCGACTCCTTGAGGAGCAACGTGTCGATCACCGGATCGAGAACAACCTCGAGGAACCACGGCGTCGTGGAAGGCGGTCGCAGTGCCGCGTTTTCGATCACGAGCGCCTCCAACGCGAGCAAAGTGTTCTCGGAGTCTTCCGCGCACTCGGCAATTGCCAGCTTCAACACGTGGCTACGCACCGGATCAGCCGTCGTCGCCAAAAGCTGGGAGAACGCGGACATCGCGGCGCCCCCTCCGATCGCTGCGATGGAGTCGACCGCCTGAATTCGACTGGTCCGGGCGACTTGGTCGTCACCGGCGAGTTCCTGAAGAACCTCAATCCCGTCTTCCAGACGCAAATAGTCGATACCGGCTATGGCCTTGGCAACGAACGTCCGGTTCTTGACGAGTTCACGATAGAACTCCAAGACCCTCTTCTTGCCCTCCAGTGGAAACTTATCGAGATCGATACGCAGGAAGATCTGCAGAACCAAGTCCTTGGTCGGCTCTTCGGTCGTCGCGTCGAAGATTTTGCGGAGATGCGGCAACGTCTCGATGGGCAGCTCAGTGTTGCGAAGCGACTCGAGGACCTGGACGACGACGACTCGATCGACGTTTGCCCAACCCTCCGCCGCCTTGACCACTTCGCCCGCGAGGACGGAGACGAGCTCGGTTGCGAGGTCTGCCTGGAGCGCTCCGACCACACGAATGGCTGCGAGGCCCAGTGCGTGCTCCGCACTTCCGCTCTTCGCTGTGCTCAGCTTGTCTATGGTTTGCTTGAGAAGATCCGTCACGCCCGTGTTGTCCTTGAAGTCGACCATTTCACCGATCGCGTCGATGGCAAGCACGCGCAGGCTGCTCTTCTCTTTCTCGTTTCCAGCCAGCAGCAAGGAACGGCGCAACAACTCCTTCATACGTACCTCGGAGTCTCCCCCGGCGCCGCGATGCTTCAACGCGTAGTTGCGAATCCGCCGCATGGCGTCGACGCGAATCGAGATCAGCTGATCCGTCGCAAGTCCATCGAGCAGCCAACCGGAAAGCGCGTCCGTCTCTTCCATCGACTTGGCCGCGGCTTGCCAAATCTCGAGCCGTTTCTCCCCCTCGAGCTCCGCGACCGCTTCCATGAGCAGTCGGCCGAGCGAACGGTGTCGGTTCGATTCCCAGAAGCTGGTCCACTGCTCGACGGTCTCCAAGCCCGGAGCCAACGGCGCGAGGTATTGGCGCAGCGCAGCTTGAACCGCCGCTGGGTTGAGGTCCCCCGGCTCGGAAAGTCGCAAGATGGCGTCACCGACCAGGAAATTCGGTCGGTAGTCGGCCAAGATCGGGAAGGCTCGCTGATAATAGCTCGTCGATGTGGTGGTCCGGAGCTTCTCGGCGTACAGGAGATGAAGCGCATTGTCGGAAACGAGATAACTCAACACTTCGCGCGTGCGCTCCGCCGTCCGGGGAAGAAGGTCCTCGTCGGAAAGCAAGCTTTCGATCAAGTCGCGCCCGAGCGCCGATTCCCACAGCGGGTTCTTCTTCTTGTCTGCGGTCCACAGGAAGGCGGTCCGTTCTGGGCGATCGTCCATGTCCAGAAAATGGCGCAACGTCGGGAGCACCCATTCGGGCCGCGGGTCGCTCGCGACCTCTCGGCCCGACTCGCGCCCAATCGCAGTTGTCCATTCAAACGGGCTGTCGGACTTCAGCGCCGCTTCGAAGGCCGCGCGCTCGTCGACAGCACCCTCTGCGTCTCCTTGACCGAAAACGTGAGGGCCCGACATGAGGAAGCCCAAGAGCAGGGCCAACACGGGAAGCGCGCTCACGAGTGAAACCAGACGCGCGGAGCCGCCCAGGATCTCGTTCTCACTAGGCGTAGCGGTGCTCGACGCTTCGGTACTCGTGGACGCGGGGCAGCGCGTCTCGCAACGGAACGGAACAGGTGCCGCGGGCGTGCCGCGATACGGACTATGGATCGGTTGGCTCGTAGGGTGCAACGCGCGGCTTTCCATGCGGGTCACGAACCTGAAAACAGCGAACTGTAGACAGGGGCACGGTCGGACAACAAGGCGGCGTCGGCGGGTAGCGGCTGGCTACCAGGATAGTAGCAGCCGGCCACGTGCGAAACACCTCATTGCGTGAATCAAGATCCGCCGGAGTACTCGATGAACTCGATCAATTCACTCAAAAGATGCCGACGTCGAAATTGTCATCGGGCGGCGGGTCGGAACTCTCGACCACTTTCTCTCGCTTCCGGGAAACGTCGAACTTCGGGGCCGCGCCACGGCCGCCGCTCTCTCGACGAGGCGTAGGTGCGTCGGTCGTGCCGTTGCCGTCCCCTCGACCGCGGCCGCGTCGCCCTCTTCGCGATCGGCCCTCTTCCGAAGCGTGCTCGCTAGTCTCATCGGACGGTACGCGCTGTCGAGTCCCGGGGTCTCTAGTGGACGCGTCCCGCGTGCCGGCGTCCCGATCGGCCGATCTTTCCGGCCGACGGTCCTGTCCCGAACGAACCGGAGTACCCTCCGTCCGCCCCCCGTCCCCGTTCGCGCCCGACTCCGAACCGCGTCGACCGCGACCGCGGCCGCCCCGAGTACGACGTCGCGAGCGACTCCGCTGGCCGTTCGTCGTACCGTCTTCGGCCCGTTGAGCCGGAACCGAGGCCGAAGCGTCAATCGTCTCTTCGTCCGAATCTTGATCGCCGACGGCAAGAACCGGTTCGAGCTCTTCCGCGGGACCGAAATCAGAGTCGTCGTACTCGTCGTAACCCTGGGGCTCGTACCCCGGCTGCTCGGAAGCGTCACATTCGGCAAGAAAGTCCTCGATGACGCGAGCTTGCAGGGTCTCGCGGCATTCGGTGTTGATCGGGTGCGCAATATCCGCGTGCAGCTTGGTCCGGCCTTCGGTTCGACGAGCTCGGTCCGGCGGCATCGAACCTCCGCACTCGGCGCAGTAATTACTTCGGACCCGGTTCTTCGAGCTGCATTTTGGACAGCGGACGGTGAGTTTCCGGCTCGGCATCGCGACGAAGAGTCCGCGCGACCCCTCGATAATTTTCAGGTCCCTGACGACGAACGCGTCGTCGATGGTAATGCTGCAGAACGCTTTGAGCTTCTCGTGACGCCCACCGTCGACCAACTTGACACGTACTTCGGTGATATCCACTGATGTGACCCCTCTCGGTGCTGCCGAACCTGTTGTGCTGCCGTACTCGGTGCCGAATCTATGCTGTCGTGCTTCAACTCACCGCGTTGCTTCGTTCGAGGGCGTTTCACTCAACAGCCTCTATCAGGCCGGAACACCCGGTGAACCGAAGCCCCCACTCCAAGTTCCGTTCGGGCGCGTGCGGCAAAGCGCTGGGCGTCCCCGAAGTTGCGAGCAGCTACGAAGAACGCCGAACCGCTCCCGGTGAGCGCCCAGTTTCGAGCACCGTCCGTGGCTACCGACGGCCAAAGCAACGACGGCCAAAGCTCAGAGGCGTTTTGCCGCAGCCAGTTCGACACAGAACTCATCGTGATGTTGCCTGGAGAATCCACCCCCGCGCCACTCGGCACACATCCGAGTTTGCGACGATCAGGGTTGCCCGTGACGTGACGCTGAAGTCGCCCGCTATCCGATGGCGCGCTTGTCGTACCGCCGCTCGCCGAGGTGATTGCGATCGCCTCCAGACGATTGAAGATTCCTTCCGGCCATCGGGACGAGTCTTCGAAAGTCGTGTTCTGGAAGCTAATTGGGCCATCCGGTGAAGTCAAGGGGAAAGACAATGCACCGAAGATCGCAGGCGTCGAGCACCCGATCGAGGGCGTGACGACGACGAAGTACGGGTCGTCGCCACCGAAGAGTTTCGGCTGACCGGACGCAGCAAACTCTTGCACCTGCTCGCCACGTCCCCGACAAATTGCCGGGCCGGACCCGAGAAAGAACGGTACGTCGGAGCCGAGTCCCGAGGCGATCGACTGCAACTCCGTCGTCGGCAAGCCAAGGTCAAACAACTCGTCGACTAGCACCAAGGTGCCGGCCGCATTCCCACTTCCTCCGCCGAGGCCTGCTTCTATCGGGAGACGCTTGGTCAACTCCATGTCGAGAGGCGGGACCTGGCGGAGCTTGCGGATGGCATCGACGGCCCGTCTAACCAAATTGTCGCGACCCGTCGGAACCGCCACGCCGCGCACTCGCAAGCAGTCTTCTGTGTGACCCGCGGCGCGAGACGTGACGCGCAGATGATCTTGCCAGTGGATCGGGATCATCAAGGTGGTCAGGTCGTGAAACCCGTCGCGACGCCGTGCCTCGACCTCGAGGAACAGATTGAGCTTGGCCGGCGTCAGGACGACGCCAGCACCGTGACGACAACGGCGCGGGAGCAGCGGGGCCTCGAGTCCCATCAGTCGATCTCGCCCAACGCAATGTTGTCAATCAATCGAACCCCGTCCACTCGCGCGGCAATCGCCAGGACCCCACCGCGTTCGACGGACTCGAGAGCCTTCAGGTGAACCGAGTCCACGAGTTCGATGTACTCGAGGCTCGCCCTGGGATCGGCCATCGCCAACCGTGACGCCTCGAGAACGAGCTTCACCGCGTCGCGCTCTCCCGCTTTGAACAACTCCCGCGCCGCCAACAGTCCGCGGTTGAGCGCTAACGCGGCGACGCGCCCGGCCTCCGATAACTTCACGTTACGACTCGACAACGCCAGGCCATCCGGGTCCCGAACGATGTCACACCCGACGACGTCGAGCTCGAGATCGAGATCGAGCACCAAGCGACGAATCAACACGAGCTGCTGAAAGTCCTTGCGGCCCATGAACAATTGTGAGGGACGGAACAGATTCAACAACTTGAGGACCACGGTGGCCACGCCGGCAAAGTGAGTCGGACGCGAACGCCCGCACAGTCCGGCCGCGAGCAGCGGGACCCGTACTTCGGTTGCGAATCCAGTGGGGTAAACTTCGGCCGCGTCAGCAAACCAAACGAAGTCGACGCCCTCTTCGCGCAAGGCAGCTTCGTCCGCCTCGCGCGTCCGCGGGTACTGGTCGAGATCCTCATTCGGTCCGAACTGCGTCGGATTGACGAAGACACTCGCCGCCACCGTGACGCCCGACTTGCGCGCCGCCCGCAACAACGAGCGATGCCCCTCGTGCAACGCGCCCATGGTCGGAACGAATCCCAGACGCGCGTCGCTGTCGAGAGACCGCCGCCATTCGAGGAGTTCTCGCTTCGAATTGGCGACGATCACGACGGCCCTCCGCGCCACGGGCTCACACGTTGAGCCGGAGCGTCGACGAGCCGACGACAGAGTTCCGCCACCGTTCGGCCGAGCGGCTCTATGACGAACTTGCCCGCAATCTCCGCCCATGGTTCGAGTACGAATCGTCGTCGACTGAGTTCGGGATGCGGGACCTGCAAGTCGGGCTCGACCACCTCGATTGATCCGTACGCCAGCAGATCCAGATCGATCACGCGCGGTCCCCACTTCTCTCCGTCCCGGGTTCTTCCCATACGACGCTCTATCGCCAACAAACCGTCGAGAAGCGCACGCGGAGACAGCGACGTAAGAAGCTCGGTCACGCCGTTGAGGTAGTCGGGCTGCTCAGGACCGATGGGCGACGTGTCGTACCAGCGAGAACTCGCGGTGACTCGCGTCGATTCGAGAGCGCGTATCTCTTCGACCGCCCGCTGTAGATTCCCCACGCGATCGCCGAGGTTCGAGCCGAGCCCTACGAACGCTCGTGTGCTGAGCTCACTGACCATCGGGCTGGGCCGACTCTTCACTCGGAGGCGCCGGACTCGGCGCGATCTTCAAGAGCGTCCGAATCGGAGTCCAAAGCATGTACGCAAGAAAGCCGAATCCCAGGACCGGTTCGAACATGACCAAGCAAAGCGTCAAACCGAACACGAGATAGGCCAACGTGTCGAAGCTCTGACGCCGTTGCAACAACTGGCTGGCGAAGTGCGGATAGAACAATCGGTTGCTCACCATCGCGTAGCCAGACAAGAACGCGACGAAGGGCATGGTACGAACCAGACCAGTCGCCACGCCCTCGGACCACGCCGGAGCGGCATCGGCAAGCGCGCGGAGTTCCCACGACTTCCACTTGTCCGCCCAGAAGTAGACGATCGTCAGCCCCGCCATGCAGCCGGCCGCGGCCGGCGTCGGCATCCCCTTGAAGCAGAGGTGCGCCTCCTCACTGTCTTCACTCTCGTCGTGTTCATCGTTGAAGCGAGCGAGACGCAGGGTGGCGCCGAGGAAGTAGGCGAGACCGAACGCCCAGATCACCTTGTCCCACGGGCCGGTCCCGACGACTGAGCGATGCATGGCGATCATGAGCCCGGCCGGGGCCACACCGAACGTCACGAGATCCGCCAATGAGTCGAGCTGCGCTCCGAGGCTGCTGGTGCTCCCGGTCAAGCGCGCGATGCGGCCGTCGAACACATCGAAGACCATACCGAGCATGATGAGCCAGGCGGCCTTCTCGAGCCCAGCGAGCGGTGCATCGACAGCGGCTCCACCGGCTACTCGCTCGACGGCGACCTCGCCCGTTGCCGTTGCGATGAAGCTCAAGGCGAGAAAACCGCATACAGCATTCCCTAGCGTGATCAGATTCGGGATCACACTCGAGCTCGCCTCTTTTATCCGGCGAGTTCGATCGCCCTTCATCTTGCTCCATTCGCTGCCGGCCATCGGGCCGCCTCTGAGGAAGCGTCCGCAATAGCCCTCCCCCGTGACTCACCGCGCTGAAGGCTTCGAGCGCGAGGCCAACACTTGCACACCCGTTGACTTCCGGGCCTGCCCATCCATGATGCGCGGTCGCAGGGTGAAGCGGACCTCACCCGACAATCCCGAATCATACCGAGACTAGCCGCCGAGCGGGAGCCGCCCCTCATACCCGAGGCTCGGAGTTCCCCATAGACGCGACAATACGCTCCCCGAGAGGACTCCCGACATGAGTGCGATTCTCGACATCAGCTGCCGCATGATCCTGGACTCGCGGGGCAACCCGACCGTTGAGGTCGACTGTCTACTCGACGGAGGCGCGGTCGGCCGCGCCTCGGTGCCCTCTGGTGCGTCCACCGGGAAGGCGGAAGCGCTCGAGCTCCGAGACGGCGGGGACCTCTGGTGCGGCCGAGGCGTCGAAAAAGCGCTGTCGCACATTCGCGATGAAATCGGCGAGGAGCTGCTGGGAATGGATGCCCTCGATCAAGAGAGCATCGACCAGCGCATGATCGAACTCGATGGCACCGCCAACAAGGAACGGCTCGGAGCGAACGCGACGCTCGGGGTCTCCATGGCCGTCTGTCGAGCCGCGGCCGATTTTGCGGAGTTGCCCCTCTACCGATACCTCGGAGGCCCCAGCGCGCGACGACTCCCGATCCCGCTCCTCAACGTCGTCAACGGTGGCGCCCACGCCGACAACACAATCGACTTCCAAGAGTTCATGATCGCACCCATCGGCGCGTCCGACTTCAAGACCGGATTCCGTTGGGGAGTGGAGATCTATCACGAGCTGAAGAAGATCCTCAAGTCGCGAGGGCTGTCGGTCGCCGTCGGCGATGAGGGTGGCTTCGCGCCCAACCTCGATGGCGATGTCGCGGTCCTCGAGGTCTTGACCGAAGCGTGCGAAAGCGCGGGATACTCGGTGGGTCGAGATGCGCAGATCGCCTTCGCGCTCGACGTGGCCGCGAGCGAGTTCTACCGCGACGGCGCGTACCACCTCGGCAACCACGACGCGCCGCTCGACTCCGCGGCGATGGTCCAGCACTACACCGGCCTGGTGAAGCAATTCCCGATCGTGTCCATCGAAGACGGTCTCGACGAAAACGATTGGGACGGTTGGCAACAACTGACCGCCGCCGTGGGTGAGTCGGTTCGACTCGTCGGCGACGACTTGTACGTAACCCAGGAAGCCAAACTGTCTCGCGGCATCGAGGAGCGATCCGGCAACGCGATCCTGATCAAGCTGAATCAGGTCGGAACCGTTTCCGAGACCCTTCACACGATTCGGCTCGCGCAACGTGCGGGGTTCCGCGTGATCGTGTCCCACCGATCCGGCGAGACCGAAGACCACTTCATCGCCGACCTCGCCGTCGCGACCGACGCCGGTTGGATCAAGACCGGTGCTCCGTGCCGCACCGACCGCAACGCCAAGTACAACCAACTTCTCCGGCTCGAAGAGATGATCGGCGCGCCCGCGATCTACGGATCTCCGGAGTGACCCGCGCTGACCGGCCCCGTCCGACGGCTCGTGTTCACTTACGCCCACCCTCGGCCCCGCACAACGTCACGAATCCGAACATTGGGTGGAACTATCCCATCCTCTTGCGACGAAAGGGTTTTCGAACCCTTTGAGGGTGGGTACACTCGCGCCACCTCGGGGAGCGTTACGCCGCATCATCGAGGTCGACATCCCGTTCAGTGTGCGACGACGCCCAACGTCGTCACGAACCGATGGTGTGGGGGAGAACTGTGGGCCCGACGATGCGATCGTCACAGCCAAATCAAAACGACAGCATCGCGACCGGTCACCCGGACAACGCGACCGGTCACGCGGGCCATCCCGGCCCGGTCCGTGATTCAGGTCGAGGTATCGGCCAGGGTCGCAGGAGCCGGGGATTCGTGCAGTTCCTGCTCGTCCTGACCGGTGTCGGGTGCATCGCCGTCAGCATGACAAACGTCCCCCGCCGCGAAGAAACCCGTCGCCTCGAGCGCGTACTCGACGAGAAGCGCGACGAACTCCACGACTTCCACGAACAGTCGCACCAGGCAAAACGGCGGGAGCGGGCTATGCAGCACGACCCGTACTACCGGCGCATCATGCTCAAACGGGTCACCGGAGCGAGTTTCCGCGACGCCGTCAGCGACGAGCAGGTGAAGCTCCTTCGCAGCAGTTGATCGGGATCCGGTCCTATTCCGGTGAAGCCGGGCGCCCGACGAGCCGATGGAGATGAACAACACCCTCCGTCAGAGGAACCGACCCGAGTTCTGGATTCATACTGGGGACAGCAATGCCTGAGGCGCTCAGCCAAGACGAAGTCGACGCACTGCTCAACCTCGTTCAGAACATGAACGAAGGCGACGCTGACGGCATCGCTCCCAGCACGGACAGCGGCTTTGGCAATGCCATGGGCACGCCCGGTACGATCCCCGCTCCGATCCCAGGCTTCGAACAATTCAACGCGCTGCCAAGCCATCAGATCAATGTCTACGACTTCAAACGTCCCGAGCGCGTGTCGAAGAGCCAGGTCATCGCCCTCGAGGCGCTCCACGAAGTCTTCGCCCGAAACGTCAGCGCCTCCCTCTCGGGCTACCTTCGAACGATTCTCGAAGTACGGCTGATCTCCGTCGAGCAGTTCACGTACTCCGAGTTCACGATGTCTCTACCGATCCCAACGTCGTTCAACCTGCTGTCCTGCGCGCCCCTCGAGGGAAACATCATTCTCGAAGTGAACCCGTCGATTCTGTACCCGATCATCGACCGGTTGCTCGGGGGCGGTAAGTGCGAAGCGATGTACCTCGAGCGACCGTTCACAAACATCGAACTCGCCTTGGTGAACACCATCTTGTCGCGAGTGATGGATCAGTTGAAAGAGACCTGGGAAAGCGTCAAAGAGATCGACTTTCAACTCTACGAGACGGAGTCGAATCCGTTTCTTCTGCAGATCGTCGCGCCGAACGAACCCATCGTCCTGTTGTCGTTCGAAGCTCTCATGGGTGAGTACTCCGGGATGATCAACGTTTGCATCCCGTTCAAAGTGATCGAGCCGATCATGCCCGAGTTCTCCCAATCGAACTGGTTCAGCTCGTCGAAGCCCCGCGAAGGGCGCAGCGGGCGAGAACAGATCCTCAGCAACATCTTCAACTCGAGAGTCGAGATCGCTGCGGTCCTGGGCGAAACGCCGCTCAGCATGGACGACATTCTGACTCTGAGTGAAGGCGACGTGATCGACACCGGCGTACGCGCGGACTCGCCTGTGTCGCTCTTGATCCAAGGACGCCGCAAGTTCCGAGGCGTACCCGGAGTCAAAGACGGCAAGAAGGTGGTTCGGATCGAGAACGAAATCCTGCCGTCGGATCCGGACGCCGAAGAAGGCTAGCGAGGCGGCGCGTTCTGGGCGCACATGAACAAACAGACCGCGCGAACCTCAGGGGCTCGCGCGGTCTGTTTGCTTATGCGCGCGGTCTGCTTGCACGGCCTTGATGAGTCCGTGCAGTGTACGTTTGACGAACAAACCGCCGGCCAATCTCGAACACGCTCCCTCAACGAGACGGTAGTTTGAGCACCGCTCCAATTTTCAAGTTGTCGGGATCGATGTTCGGATTGTTGCTGGCAATCTCGGTCCAACGATAGCCCTTGCCGAGCGTGCGCTCGGCAATCTTGTACAGGCTGTCCCCCTTGACCACGGTGTACGTGCCCGAAGCGGCGACGGCCCCCGACCGGGGCGAAGCACTAGCCTTCACGGGACGTGCCGTGGCAACACCGTTCGACGGTGCCGGAATGGTGATCTTCTTGCCCACGAAGAGGGCGCTCGACTCCGTCATTCCGGGGTTCGCCGCGATGATCTCCTTGAACAGGAGAGGCTTCCCGTAATAGAGCTCCGCGATGTCCCACAGAGTATCGTTGTCGACGATTGTGTGACTCTTCGGAAAACCTGCGACGGCGGTCGACGCGTCGCTCGCGTCGCGAGCGGTCGACACCGAATCGTCTGCCACGGTTTCGCGATCGATGTCGCTCAACGTTCCTCGCCCGTCTCCACCGGCCGAGCCGTCAGAGTCGCGATCGCTCACGGAATCTCGGTCGGTCTCGGGAGCCAAGCCTCGGTTCGGTCGCTGCGAACCGGAATCTTCGCCCTGCATCATGCGAAACAGCTCGTCCGGCGAGGTCAGCCCGCCTTCGACGTCCCCGCCCATCGGCCACGGATCATTTGCGTCTCGCGCGGCGACTGTCGACGGAGAGTCCTCCGCTTCGGAATCAGCCGACGCGCGCGGGTCACTCGGAATGCTCGGAGGGAACTGATCGTCGGTGTCGTCGAAGCGTGGCCCCGCCAAATCTGAGAGAGCGGGGTCCGAAGTAGTAGGGTCTAGCGTGGCCGGGTCGAGCGTGGCCGGGTCGCTCACACCAACGAAGCCGCCTTCGCGGTCCTCGTTGCGCACATTTCGCAGACCCGCCGCCCGCACGCCGCTGGCGCCAAGCCTGCCGTCGCTCGGATCCAACACCTTGGTCGAATCGGTCGACTGGTCGCCGGAGACCACACTCGAGTTCGAATCGCCGATCGATCCGTTGTCTGTGTCCGAGGCCTCGTCGTCCCCTGGCAAATCGCTAACGTTCTTAGCGGGATTACCGCCCTCGTCGTCACCGAGCGAACTGAACCCGCCCGAATCCGAGTCATCGCCTGAGCCGGAGCTCGCCGAAGACGAGCTGTTATCGGTCTGGCCGACTCCGTCCGAAATATCCTGATCCAGGATACGAACGAAGCAAATCACGAGGAGCAACAATCCGAGCACGATTCCGATCTTGGCACCCGTGGCCATCGGAGTCCCTTCTTCCTCAGTCGAAGCGGTCTAGAGCCACTCGTTCACGCTTTGTGAAAACGAGGCTCCCGAGGCTTCTGGCGAGCGTTCATTTATGCGGGCGGTTGAGTCATCAGAGATCCGGACCGAGGCGATCGGGAACCTGACGGGCGGGCGGCATACGCAAAAGTTTTAGCGATCCATCGACGAATTGCAAAGAGAAACAGCGATAGAAGCCGTTCTTGTCCAAGACGTTCGACAAAAGCAAAACAAGCCTCGCGATCCGGCGACTGACGTCGAACCCGGAACGCAAGGCTTGTCAAACTTCGGAACAACCCGTCCGACGCTACAGTTCGCCGGCCGCCGCTGCTTCTTGCAGCACGAGTTCGCGCCGCGCCTCAGCCTTCTGCTGGAAGAAGATCAACGCCGGGCTCGCCACGTAAATCGACGAGTAGGTTCCGACGACAACTCCGACGCAGAGCGCAAACGCGAATCCGTGAAGCGCTTCCCCTCCCCAAATGAGGAGGATCGTGACGACCAAGAACGTCGTCACCGACGTCAAGACGGTCCGGCTCAGCGTGTCGTTGATCGACGAGTTGACCACCTTCTCGTAGTCGATGTTGCGCTTCTTGCCCGCGACGTTCTCCCGGATACGGTCGAAAATCACGATGGTGTCGTTCAGCGAGTACCCGACCACGGTCAGAAGTCCCGCCACCACCGGCAAGTTGATCTTCAGGTTGAGGAAGCTGCCGAAGAGAAGATCTCCGACCGCCAGCGCGCCCAATGTGAAGAAGATATCGTGGACTAATGCCACGATAGCAGCGAGTCCGAAGGTGAAGTGGAAGCGGAGCGAGATGTAGAAGATGATCGCCGCGAACGCGAGGATCATCGCAATGAACACCTTGCTCTGCATGTCCTGCGCGACTCGCGAACCGATCGTGTTCACTTCCGCGAACGGCTCCGCCAGCTGTATCTTGTTCTCACCATTATTGGACGTGTCGCGGAACACCTTCATGAGCTGATCATGGAGGACACCCGCCGTCGGTTGCGGCGTGGAGACCACGGTAAAGGTCGACCAGACGCCGACCCCACTGCCCTTGGCGGCCACTGTGTCGACAGGGTACTCCGCCGCCGTCAGCAAACCTTTGACACTGTCCGCGGTCAGCGGCAGCCCACCCGCGGCGCGAAGGTTCAGATCGGCCGAGTAGACGTTCGTGTCGCTGGTCGACTCGTTCTCGAGCGACTCCGGCGCCAACCACCCCATTCCGCGGAGTGCCTCTTCGACCTTCGCCTTGAAAGCGTTGGCGGCCGACAGCTTCGCGACTTCGGTGCTGTCAGCGCTCTCCTTCGTCTGCACGGTTCGAGTCCGAACCGAAAACGCAGTCGCCTTCTGACCGATCGGGTCGAGGGCTTGAACTTGAACGTCCGTGTATTGGGATCCAGTCCCGAGCTGCGACACCAGATCGCGAATTTCTTTTTCGGAGCGCGGCTCCTGTAGATTCGCCACCAACCGAGTTCCCCCGGTGAAGTCGATCCCGAGACTCTCCTTGTTGCGAGCGATGAGGCAGCCGAGGCCGATCACAATGAGAACGATCGACGCCGTCTTTGCCATCTTGCGGTAGGCCAAGAAGTCGATCTTCGGATCGTCGATCAACTTCTTCATCTTCACGTCGGTCAACGTGCCCCGCATGACGAGGAAACTGATGAGCAGTCGACTGAAGAAGAGCGACGAGAAGAAGGTGCAGATAATCCCGACCGACAGAACGACCGCGAATCCCTTGATGGGACCGGTTCCGTTGACGAACAGAATCCACGCGGTAATCAACGTCGTCAGGTTTGCGTCGAGAATCGTGCTGAACGCTCGAGAGAAACCGGACGAGATCGATTGCGAAAGACCGCGTCCTCGCTGCCGTTCTTCCCGAATTCGCTCGTAGATCAGAATGTTCGCGTCGACCGCCATACCGACCGTCAACAGCAGCCCGGCAAAGCCGGGTAGCGTCAGGCTGTTCTGAAACAGAACGAGCAGCGTGTACACCAGCGTCAGGTTGAAGCCGAGCGTGAGAGCGGCGATACCACCCAACACCAAACGGTAGTAGAACATGAGGAAAGCGAGGACCAGGACCAGTCCGATCACCATCGCTTGGGTGCCGCGCTTGATCGACTCTTGCCCGAGCAGAGATCCGACGCGGTTCTCACTCTCGTACTCGGGAGCGACCGGCAAGCTACCGGAGCGCAACAGAGTCACAATGTCGTTGACCTCTTCTTGAGTGAAGTTTCCGGTCAATTGACCTTCGGTGGAGATCCTACTCTGAATCGTCGCGACACTCTTGGTCACGCCGTCGAGCACCATCGCCAGTCGTTGGCCCACGCTCGGTCCGGTCAGTTCGCCGAACGCTGCGCCACCGACCGCGTTGAACTTGAATCCGACGGCCGGCATGCTGAACTTGTCGACCGTACTGAAGGCGTCGCTGAGGTTCTTACCATCGACGTAGGTCGCAGGCGCACTCTCGACGACGAGCTTGCCACCGGAGGTGCCGTCTTGGACGACAATCCGCGCGGGGAACTCGTCCATCTCTTTGCCTGGCTCACCGGCAGCTTTCTTATCTTCGTTCTCTCGCCACTCGCGAGCGTACTGTTCCGCCGCGATTTCGATCTCGGCGAGGTTCTGCTGGTACTCCTCGGCGGAAACCAAGTGAATCGTGAGACGACCGGCCTCTTCGATCCCGCTCTTGATGCGCTCGATCTCTTTGTTGTCGGCTGATGGGATCTGAATAACGAGGCTGCGGTTGCCGCGCGGGGTGATGCTCAGTTCCTTGATGCCGTACTGGTCAAATCGGTTTGACAGGATCTGTTTCACTTCGTCGAGAGCAGTGCTCCGACGGGCGGCGTCGACCTTGTTAATATCGACCGTGTACGTCAGCTCGGTCCCCCCGCGGAGGTCGATTCCAAGCTGTACATCGGTCGTACTGATGACCAAGAGGCAGCCGGCTAAGAGGAGCGCGACGAACGCGAACCCGCCCCCGGTTTTCCTGAACATCCGAAGTCCTCGGCTTTCTGTCGCCCCCGAAACACTCTCGCCGGGGACGTTCACTTTTTTGCTGACAGGATCGAAAGTCGAACGCGTGTTAGTTCGCGCTCTCGACCGTCTCGTTCTTGGTGTTGTTCTTATCGTTCGCACCGGCGTCATCTCTGATCACGGTGGTGACGCTCGAACGAACCATCGTCAATTTCACATTCTGAGATGCATCGACCAGGAGCACGACTTGGTCGTTCTCTTTTTCCACTTTGTGGATCGTGCCGATAATCCCTGAGCTCGTCTGAACTCGATCGCCCTTCTTCAGTTCATTGACCAACCGCTGCTGTTCGGCCTGCTGCTTCCGTTGCGGACGGAAGATCAGGAACCAGAACACCAGGTACATCGCCAAGGCCATGAAGATGAGATTGAACATACCACCGCCACCAGCTTCACCGTCGCCCCCGGCGGCCGGGGTACTCACTGCGAGGATGAGCTGAACAGGCAAGGACATATGAATCCCATCTAAGCGGTGGTCGAACACGACCGACGACGCTGAAACCGCGCGACATCAGCACCGTGCAAACGCGGTGTTGCGTCGTATCGGTTCAACGATTGGAAGGACTGAGAACGCCCAAAAGCCAGTTCAACGAGCCGCTTCTCCGAGGCGAACTCGGCGAGTGGAACGTTAAACCTTAGCAGTACTGGGCCTTACTCCAAACTGAGACGAAGGGGCGGATTATAGACGACGGCTCTGATGGCGCAAGGGGGCTCTTGCGCTGCCTTGCCGACCGTGCGATCAGCGCCAGCGCTGGGTGAATTCGGCGAACGTCCCGGAGCGGATCGCGCCGCGGATATCCTCCAGCAACCGGTGAAAAACCCTGAGGTTGTGAATGCTGTTGAGGGTGTAGGACAGCAGCTCTCCGCGGCGCAGGAGGTGGTGCAGAAAGCCTCGGGAAAACCGGGCGCAGGTGTAGCAATCGCAGCGCTCGTCGACCGGGTTCGGGTCGTCCTTGTGCTGGCTGTTCTTCAGCCGCACGATCTCGCCGTCGGTCCGGAACAGGTATCCGCTGCGTGCGTTCCGGGTCGGGAGAACACAGTCGAACATGTCGATCCCGGACCCGATGGCGTGCACGAACTCCTGAAACCCGGTCACCCCCATCAGATACCGGGGCCGCGCCGGTGGAAGTCCGCGAACTCCCACGGGAATGGTCGCGAGAAGCTTGTCACGGTCCTCCCCGACGCTCACGCCGCCTACGGCAAACCCGTCGAACGGCGCCACCCGGGAGTCGATTTCGAGCAGCCGCTCGGTGCACTCGTCTCGCAGGTCCTCGTGAGATCCGCCCTGCTGGATCGCGAAGACCGCCATCGGTGCGTGTGTGTGAAGGTCAGCTCTCGCCTGGGCCGAGCGTTCGGCCCACAGAATTGTGCGTTCCATGGCGCGGCGCATGCCGTCGCGATCTTCCTGCGGCGGCGGGCAATGGTCGAGCACCATGGCGATGTCAGAGCCCAACTCCGCTTGGATCCGCAGCACCCCCTCCGGGTCGAGGAACACGTCGCGGCCGTCGAGATGGGACTTGAAGCGCACCCCGGAGTCGTCGATCGATCGCAGCTCTGCGAGTGACAACACTTGGAATCCACCGGAATCGGTAAGAATAGGCCCGTCCCAACCCATGAACGGGTGCAGCCCCCCGAGGCGACGAACCGTCTCTTCGCCGGGACGCAGGTGCAGGTGGTAGGTGTTCGACAACACGATCTGCGCCCCGAGCTCGACGAGCTGGTCCGGCAAGACGGCCTTCACCGACCCACGCGTCCCGACCGGCATGAAGGCGGGCGTTTCGATCACACCGTGCGGCGTCGACAGCTGGCCGACTCGGCTTTCACCGTCCCGATGCGAGACCTTGAACGAGAATCCAGGAATCACGAGCTGGCTACCACAGTTGGACGACGTCGGCGCCGCGATAGTAGAACTTCAAGATCTGGATCGCATCCAACCCTTCGACCGCAGCGCGCATCGCTCCCCGCTGGCACATTCCAACGCCGTGGCCAAACCCGTGCCCGGTGAAGTGAAACGCGTCGCCCTGCTTGGTGATCGCGAACGAGGTCGACCGCAAATCCCGAAACCCGCCGTCGAACAACAGACGATTGCGAAACTCGGTCGCGTCCAACTCGAAGTGTCCGCCGGAGTGGGTGATCTTGACGTAGGTCGCGTGGCCGCCTTTTTGTTTGTCGACCGGCTCGATCTTCGAGATGCGTCCGAGCGCGATGTTGTACGGCGGGGCGGCCGCCACCCGCTTGATGACGTTACGAATCTCCTTCTCGGGGATCGAGCAGCTCCAGCCCTTCTTGGTAAAGCGCTCGTTGCGGCAGTACGTGCATCGGACCGACGTCAACGTCTTGATATTGGGCGTTCCGAACGTCGCGCTACCCCCGGCCGTATGCCCCCCGCAGGTCGAATGGTACTGCGACTTGAAGAGTCGACCTTGGTGGAACAGCACCTCGCCGCGCGTGCTCTGAACGGCGTCGAGTATCGCGCTGTCTTGCTTGCCGCCCACGTACTTCTGCGAACGGATCGACGCATCGACGTGGATTCGCGCGCCCGGTGAACGGGTCAGCATTTGATAGAGCGCAAACGTACGGGCGGCGATCGCTTGTGCCTGCAACGCCGCCGGCTCGGCCGAGGTCATCTCTCCGGCGAGGACTCCCGCGAGGTAACGCTCCATGGGAAGGCGGTTGACCATGCGCCAGCTACCGGTGCCCTCAGCGTCCGGAATCCACGTGAACTCGATCCAGCCCTCGTAGCGGCGACCGCCGACTTCGGTGTACGGCGCACCGTCGGCGCGCACCCGGAATTGCTGACCGTCGTAGAACTGGTAGCCGCGCGGACCGGACTTCGACTTCTTCGCCAGCTCCGGCGCGACGGCAAAGATCCACCGCCCGTCGCCTTTCTTACGGTATTCGACCGACATGGTGGCCAGCGGCACGATCTGCGTGGCGGTCTTTCCCGGAACGATCTTCTTACTCTTGTCGCGATCCGGCGCTTCGAGTCGGAACCGTCCGGTACTCGATCCGAATGTGACGCGCTTGGGGTCTCTCAGGAGTTGCACCCCGATGGTCGGCTCACCGTTGGTCGACTCGGCAGCGCCCGGCGACTGCACGGTCCCCGGCGTCGTCTCCGGTGATTGTGCGACCCCGACGGCGGACGTCATCGCCAACGTCACGATCGACAACAACAAGACCCCAGCCACGGATCCGACGTGGCGCTGCGTGGGCGTTCGTCTCGAAGTACGGACAGGATTCCCGGTTCGCGCGATCATGAGGCTTCGACTCCGTTGGTTCGGCAAGCCGCTCGGGCTCGAATTGCAATTCTAAGAATGTCGATCTCCGGTCGCACTGCTTCCGGAAGCGCTGTCGGACCTCGACTCCGATTCACGAGTCCCGAAATCGAGACTCCCCGTGCCTTCGGTGGCCCGCTTGCGCACGTTCTTCGCTGCCTCGCCGAGGACCTCCTCGGCGCGCGGACCCAGAATCCGCCCACGCGGAGTCTTCGCCAGGAAACCTCGACGGATCAGATAAGGCTCGTAGACGTCTTCGATGGTGCGTTCGTCTTCGCCGACCGTGACAGAAATCGTCTTCACGCCGACGGGAACACCTTGGTACTGCAACACGATTTCGAGGATCTTCCGGTCGAGTGAATCGAGGCCATTGCTATCGACTCCGAGCCGTGCGAGCGCCCCCTCGGCAACCTTCGCGTCCACCAACCCACCCCCATCGACGTCGGCGAAGTCGCGCACGCGTCGCAAGTAGCGGTTCGCGATACGCGGAGTTCCCCGACAACGACACGCGAGAACGTCGGCTCCATCGTCGGACAGTTCGATCCCTAAGATGGTCGCGGATCGTCGCAGGATCTGGCGCATGTCTTCTTCGGGATACGGCTCGAGCTTTTCTTGGATGCCGAATCGAGCTCGAAATGGCGCCGTGAGCTGCCCCTCACGAGTCGTCGCCGCGACGAGGGTGAACCGCTTCAGGTTGATCTTGACCGACCGCGCGTTCGGTCCCTGGTCGATCAGCCACTCGAGGTAATAGTCCTCCATTGCCGTGTAGAGGTACTCCTCGACGACGCTGTTCAACCGGTGAACTTCGTCGATGAAGATCACGTCGCCGTCTTCGAGATCCGACAGCAGCCCGACGAGATCTTTTGCCTTTTCGAGCACAGGGCCGGACGTCGCGCGGAAGTTGGTGCCTCGCTCTTCGGAGATCAAGTGCGCCAGCGTCGTCTTTCCGAGACCCGGCATTCCCGAAAACAGCACGTGGTCCAACGCTTCGCCCCGCGCCTTGGCCGCTTCGACGTAGACGCGAAGATTGTCGACGACGTTCCGTTGCCCGATGAACTCTGAGAGCCGTTTCGGGCGCACGCTCATCTCGGCGTGGTCGCCGTCACGGCTCGTCGGGTCGACATGCCGGGGTTGATCTTCGATGACCGGCTGCTCTTCGATAGGCAGAGGTGGATCGTAGGCGCCGCGGCCGGGACCATCGGTGGTCATGCTGTCGATCCGTCCTCTCGTCGGGTGCAAAGTTTTCAGAGGTGCGTCGTCATCACAGGTGGCGGGAGCACAGTTTCTACCAGACCCGCGTCGTCGTTTCCATTCAGGCGAAAATCAACCACTCCGCCGCGGACTCGAAGCCAGCCGACGCATAGAGGCGACCGGCCCCCGGCGACTCGTCCGGAAGCACCAGCGCCTCCACTTCGGTGACGCCACGTTCGCGCCAAAACTCCATGGCACGACTCATCAATCGGCGGGCGACCCCGCGCCCCCGGTGCTTCGGCTCGACTTCTAGAGAATAGATGCCCCACCGCTTCTCTTCGGGACCTTCTTCGAACGGGAACGCAATCAAGTAACCGATCTGCACACGATCATGAATCGCGACCCAGCTATGCGATTGATTCGGGTACGGAAACGACGTCCCTCCTTGCGATCCGAGAATCGCTTGGTAGTCGTCGTCTTCGACAACTTCGATATCCAACTCGGGTTCGTACGCCTGTCGCGTCGCGTCGCGGGGAATCCGCGGGTCGGTCACCAGGGACTGCGCAATTTGGTCGACCTTGAACCCGACGTTCTCGAGGAACGCGCGCGATGCGTCGTCGTCAGCGGCCACCGCGACGCCCTCGGTCGTGCCCCACAGTGGAGGTCGGGGGGCGAAAAAGTTTCCGTAGAACGCGTTGAACACCCGTCCGTCGACGACGAGCGGCAGCCCCGGCTCGCGTAAGACACCGATCGTGTCGCGCAAGGAGTCGAGTAGTGCCGAGCCGATGCGACGGCGCCGATGCGTGGTCGCCACGCCGATGAGCGACAAATGCCCCATCGCCCCGAACCCGCCGGCCGACGGGTCATTGTCGGGCACGAGGCTCGTCAGAAACTCACCCTCCCAAATGCCGCCGTGGACGAATCCGACCGGACTCCCGTCGACGAGCGCGACGCGGAACAACTCCGGCTCGAAGGCGTCGCCCTGATTGGCCAGTTCGATCCGGTCCTTCCAACGATCGATGTCCATCGGCAAGAAGTTACGACGGCTACCGAACGCATCGTTCCACACGGCTACGAGACCCTCGCGCATGGAGGTGCGGTACGCAACGCACTCGCACTGGGCACGATCGGTCTCGGAATCGCCCGGTCGGGAATCACGAATCAACGGTCCGCCTCCTTCTCTGCTCGGCGAGTTTTGCACGAATCTCCTCTGGGTGCGCCTGTGGCACCTCTAGTCAAAGCGAAACCACGATCGACACGATCCACAATGATGCACGTCATTCCAAGCGCCGTCCCGGTGACATTGTCGCGCTCGCGAGAACGCTGCGCCGGTCCACACCTCGGGAATCGTGCTCTCCCGCAAGTCGCCCGCCGGCGCTGCCGCCAACGGATCCCGGGAGCACAACGGCACGATTCCGGTGTGTTCGACTCGCATTTGCGACTGGATCCGCACGCACGCGAAGCGAGAAGGCGGGGCAAAGCAACCGAGCGAACTCGCGGGAACGCCCCCCTCCGCGGTCTCGACTCCGCGAATCAACACGCGATCGACCTGCGAGAACCAGCGATCGACGAACTCGTCGAGAAACGGCGCGGTTCGTTCGTCGAGAAGCACGCTCACCAAAATGAACGTTCGTTGGGTATCGAGCTGTCGCTGTGCCGCGAGCAGTCGTTCGAGTCCGCGTACCCGCCCCTCGAACGGAGGCGTGCCCGGCCGCACCGCGACGAGTTCCTCGCCGCGGGTCACCGAAAGATCGACAGTGATCGCGTCGGGTTCGGCCATCAACAAGGTGCGAGCACGCACGTCGTCGACGCGCGTGCCGGTCGTCTCGACGTGGATTCCGAGCGCTCCGGCCGCACGCGCTTCTTCGATCCGCCGTTCCAAGCGCGAATCGGCGAGCGGATCCGAGTAGCCGCCTCCCAGAGTCAACAGCGACTCGTCTCCCAAAGACAGCGACTCGAGTACCTGCTGCCAGACTCGGTCGTCGATCATTACCGGATCAGCGCTCGACACTCCTGACCGCGGAGGCCACGCGCCGTCGAGATCACTCAGCAGCTCCACGATCAGCTCTTCCGGTCGCGCCCCGGCGACGAACTCGGGGTCACTCGCTCGGCGAAAGACATCGCGAGCGGTCGCTGATTGCGGAAGACTCGCCATGAGTTCTCGCGCACGCGACAGTGAATCCTTCGAGTCCACGGTAAAGCGGCCGCGAAAGGTCGTGACCTCTTCGTCGAAGTGGTGATAGATCCGGTTTTGATCGGCGTCAGCGTTGGCGTCGTCGAGCCGAAAAGCAAACACCCGGTTGAGAGCGGCTCCGGCGTCGCTCGTCGCTTCGAGCACGCGACGAGTCACCACGTCCCCCGCAATGCCGGGTGGCGCCGTCGATAGATAAACGGGCGCACCCCTGCGCTCGGCAAGGTAGTACGACGCAATCGCGTCGAGCTCGCTCGGGTCGACGAACGCTGCCTCGGCGGGGACGACGATGACATCGTCCCAATCATTCGCATCGCAAACCTCACGCAACGCGCGCGGGTTGCCGGATTCACAGAAGAAGTAGGAGTCACCGATACCGCCGCGCCAACCCTCTTTGCCCCAGAGTCGGGCGCGTCGTAATCGGTCGCGATCCGGAATGTCCGGGTGATCGTGAACGAACCAGGTCGCCTCGGTGTCGGGGAATGCGTCACGCGCACGCTCTGCTTGATCTCGATGGACCAACAAGACCGGAGTGTCGACGCTATCGGTCCCTCGAACCGCATCGACGACACGCTGAAGCACGGTCCGATCACCGAGGGGCTCGGCGATGACCGACGCCAAGCCGCGCCTCGAAGTGTCGAGGTCGATTTCGATGATGCACGGCAGTCGCTCAGTCATGGCGCAACCGCGCCTCCCGGACCACGAAGCTACTTCTCGACGACGGTGGTGTGTCGGTAGAAGCCGAGTGGCGACGTAAAGATGTTGATGAAGACGTCGAACCCACCAAATTCCGCCGACACACGGTAATGGTCCGCGGGACCGACCACTTCACGGCTGTCGAGCGAGTTCAGCGGAACGAATCCCCAGAACGCGTACCACGTCCGATGGACTGTCACCTCACCCCCGCGGGGGCCGTCGCCGACAGTATGGCGAGTGGTGAAACACGCGGTGAGAGACACGGTGAGGAGGAGTGCGAGACACGTCCGGTATGCAGAGCGGTACACGGCGCTGCGTACTCGGCCGCCTGCTGAGCTGCGAGCGGTGCCGTAGCGACACGGAGTCGCCGACTCGTCGCACACAGCGGGTTCGAGTAGAGCAGCGGACGGAGTTTGGACGGAATCGGTGTGCTTGTGTTGGTTCACGGCTTCGTTTCGCCTTGAGCAGAGGCGGGCTCGGGCGTGTTCGAATGGTAGGTCCCCCACCAGGATGCGCAACCGCTTTCCCAGCCCGATTCCGAACTGGACCGCAAAGGTGGCCGTCGATGTGCCGCTTCGCTATCCTCCCGGCCCAGCATCCTCCCGGTGGGCTTCCCCCCGCCCGGGAACACGCTCGCGACGTGGCCCCGCGATGACACGCGTCCCCCTCTGAGGAAGTCGACACCTGTGAACTCTTCCACTGAACGACCCGCTGGCAGCTCCAAAGGCGTGATCTTCTTCACGCTGTTCCTGGACTTGGTCGGCTTCTCGATCATCTTTCCGCTCTTCCCGTCGCTGCTCGACTACTACCTGTCCACCGACGGCAGTGAGGGAATCTTGGGCCAACTGCTCCAGACGCTCGACGGTTGGGTCGGTGACGTCGGCGACACCGAACGCCGCTTCCGAGTCCAAGTCCTCTTCGGCGGAGTCCTGGGATCGGTGTATTCGATCCTTCAGTTCGGGTTCAGCCCGATCTGGGGACGCATTTCTGACCGTATCGGACGGCGGCCGGTCCTGCTGTGGACGGTCGGCGGAATCATCCTGTCGTACCTCCTCTGGATGGTCAGCGGATCGTTCACTCTGTTCATCGTCGCGCGCGTCATCGGCGGCATGTTCAGTGGCAACTTGTCGGTGGCGTCGGCGGCCATGGCCGACATCACCGACGCGAAGAGCCGCGCCGCCGGCATGGGCATCATCGGCGCCGCCTTTGGTCTCGGCTTTATTCTCGGACCGGCGCTCGGGGGTTGGCTGTCCTACTACAACCTGCTGGAGAACTCCCCTGCTCTCGCCGACTACGGGTTCAACCCATTCTCGGCGGCAGCGATCGGCGCGCTCCTGCTCTCGGTCATCAACTGGGTTTGGATCTACCGCAAGTTCGACGAGACCTTGCCTCCCGAAAAACGCGGACAAGGCGACGACCTTCGTACCAGCAACATCGCCCGGCTCCTGCGTCCGGGTCTCGGTCCGAACATCGCACGCGCCAACTTCGCCTACTTCGTGTTTCTCGTGGCGTTCAGCGGCATGGAATTCACCCTGACGTTCTTGGTCCGCGATCGATTTGCGTGGGGTCCGATGGACATGGCGTGGATGTTCGTCTTCGTCGGCTTCGTCATCGCGTTCGTGCAAGGAGGGATCGTTCGGCGAGTGGCCCCCAAGTACGGGGAACGCAAGGTGGCGATGGTCGGACTGATCACGATCGCCCCGGGACTGGTGTTGCTGGGCGTGGCCACGGATCCGAAACTCCCGCTGTTCGGCGGACTCGCTCTCATGGCGATCGGTAGCGCACTGACCATCCCGACGGTGACGGCACTGGTGTCACGTTACGCACCCGACCAACGACAGGGCGCGGCGCTCGGAGTGTTTCGCTCCGTGGGAGC